>JBIIAP010000042.1:0-13335 GCA_044239855.1 Sediminibacterium sp.
CCAGTGTTAATGTATTTCCATTTACATATAAAGACGAGCCTGATGCAATATTTAAAATACCATTGATGGATAAATTGTTACCCAACATGACCGAACCATTACTCGTTCTGTTTACAGAGAAATTATTGAGTGCGTTGGTGGATCCTAATGTAGTTTGATCGAAATTGATGGTTCCTACTGCACCTGAACCAGTAAGAGTAAGATTAGAAGTAGGGGTAGAGGAAATATTACCTGATCCAGCAATATCGCCAATTATCGTTAATGATTTTCCATTTAATTTAATAGACGAGCCATTGTGCAAAGTTAGATTTCGAAAAGTAGCGTTTTGACTGAGTTGAAGCACTTTATTTGTATCGATGGAAACATCATTTAATGAATCTGGAACACCAAATGGATACCAATTGTTAGGATCGTTAAAATTACTTGAAATAGTTCCTTTCCAAACTTTTGTATTCGCCAGATTAAAAACAACATAAAACCGATTCACACTGGTAGATAAAGTATCGGCTGTAGTTGAAAAATTATAAGTAGTCAAGTGATTGATGGGATCAGACCCATCATCAATCTGCGTATAGGTTTTAGTAAATCTGTCGTATAAATACAACTTATTATTTCCTTTTAAAGCCGATTCTGCTATTATTTTAAACGCATAAGTATTTCCGGCCACTAAATTAAAAATAAGGAGTGCGACAGATCTGCGCTCCACAGATGCATTTAATAAAGCAGTGCCATTATTATTTGCATAATACTTGCCAAACATATCGATTGATGCCATGTCTAAGCCACTTTTGCCCATATAAGCAGCATCACAATCAGCGTCAAAAGTATCAGTAGGGTTATAGCAATAACCACCAGGTCCCCATCTTAAACCAATATCAACAGAATCCATCGGAGCAGTTTTTTTAATGGCTCTGAGTCGGATTATATTCAGGCTATCACTGTATGTAATTGGAGGGGCAGCATGTGCATCATTTATTGCGCACACTAACAATAAAATAGCAAAAACATTTTTATAAAAAGAGGATATGGATCTATTACTATTCACCATCGGATTATATGCATTTATATAACTTCACACACTACTTGGTTAATTAAGCAGTCTTATTCTTTTCTCGCTGCTCCTTTATTTTCTTTCTGGAATAAAAAGCAATACCAGCTGTTAATACTAATCCAATACCCCCATCTACCGGAACTACATTGGGGTCATACATTTCCATATCTTCCGATGGTGGCTCATACACATTAGGCGGTGTTGGGCCTCCCTGCGCAATAGCCCCAACAGTTTTTAATAAAACGGATAATAATACAATTGTAATTTTTTCTACCTTTTTCTTCATGTACAACCTCAGCTTGTTTTGACTTTTATCATTCACATAATATTCTTAATACATCCATTTAATTATTAAGAATATTTTATAACGTATTTATTAATTTGATTATTTTATTACGTTTTCTTTTTTATGCTGAACTAACTTTTTACGAGAATATGCGGCCACACCGGCAGCAAGAACCAATCCAATACCACCATCTACCGGAACAGATTGCTTATCAGTTGGGGGTGGTGTTTCCTCTGGAATTGGATCAGTAGACGGAGGGGTGGGACCAAATTGGGCATAAAGTAAAACTTTGGGCAACATTCCCATTGTTAATAATGCAATAAATTTAGCTTTACTTCTTGTCATAAGATATTAGTACTTTATTATTAAACCCAAAAGTGAAATCTTTATTAGCTGTGGATTTCAGGCTTTTTTAAGTTTACAAAGGTAGTGATATATTGCTGTTTTTTTATACACAATTCTGTTTAAATAAAATATAATTATTTATTAATAATATATTATTATTTATCGATTAATTATATTTATTGTTTATTTATTTATCTTATTTGTTGTATAAAATTGATTGGTGTATAATTTTTTAACTAAGGGGTTTAAAAATTGTGTAAACTCTTATAATTTAAATTGCATAAGATTTGCTTTTTTAATGAAGCGCATTGCGAAATTAAAATTCTTTCTTTCATTATTAGTTAACTTTACGACGAATAAACTAAATCTTGCTGTGCAAAAACTAACCAACTACATTCAAAGTATACCCAAAGTATTAAGACGATTTTTCATTACCATCACTTTATTAATTGTAATCTGGAAAATTGTGTACTTACTGGTTTTACCTCCCAGAATTTTAGACGCGCCACTTACACATATAATCAGCAAACAAACCATTTGGGTATTGAATTTATTTGGTCAGTCAAAAGAATACACCTACGAGTGGGATGTATTACACGATACTATATTATTTAAAAACAACAGTAAATTAATTATAGCCGACAAATGCAATGGGCTTGAGCTGATTTTGCTTTATGCTGCATTAATAATAGCTATACCTGCTCCTATTAAAAGAAAGGTATATTTTATAGCAGGTGGCAGCTTGCTTATTCACTGTGTAAATGTTTTGCGTTGTTGTGGTTTAGCAATACTTAAAATACAAAACAGCTATTTGTTTGATTTTGCCCATCATTTTCTGTTTAATTTTGTGTTGTATGCCGTTATGATGGTATTATGGTATTGGTTTGCACAAGAAAAAAAAGATGCCAATGCAGCTCCACTTTAATCCTACCAAAACATTGCCTTTCTGGACTGGCATTGTGTTCATTTTTATTGCCTATGCTTGCTTTAATATTACTTATAGCCTTAAACCATTTTCGCGTCCGGAAGGTTTTTTAATTAAAGTTGTTTTTTTTGCAGTAATCTATTACACAGGCAAGTTTCATATCGGCCCTATGAATCCTACTGTTTTTTGGTTGGCCAAATCATGGAAATACCTATACATAATTGGCGCAGGAGTTTCTTTGGTTGGAACATTTATCCGCTTTTATGTAAAAAATTTGGATATAGATGTTTTCAATTTTTTTATTACGGTAGATATGTTTTTATTTTCACCTACCGTTTACGTAGTGTTTGCAATAATGAAAATAAAGCTGCTGAAATACGATGCGAAAAAATAAATTATCTGTCCTAATGACGGGCTATGAATTCGATTTCTTTGAGCGGTAATAATCTATTGTAAATTCTAAATTCATCCAATGCCCCTTTAAAATAATTGGTTTTTATTCCGCCATTTACTCCGGTTGTTGCACCTAGTATAGATGTATTGGCAATATTATTGGTAAATGCGGGTATATCCTTATTTCCAAAGCTTCCTTTGTTTACTCCATCTACATACAATACCAACCTATTGGTCGGGTTAGTTTGTAACCCATCATATAAGATGGTTATATTCTGCCAAACCCAGGGCTTTAATATATTTCCGGCAGACATGGCAAAGCCTGTATTACTCATTTTAACAACAACAGAAAACGGATTGAGGGTATTAATTCCATTCAGGCCAATGTTTATACCAACAGAAGCAGCAGGATTACCGGTAGATAACCAATGCGAAAAAATTCCGCCCGGGGAAACCGGAAATAAATAATCGGAATAAATCCAAAATGAAAAGGTTAGTTGCTGTTTGTAATTCAATAATTTTAGCAAAGGAGCAGTTATAAAACTTGAGGATTTATTAAAGGTATATGAACGATTGTATTTAACAAATCGATCTTCATATAACAAGGCCTCAGTTACAATACCATGATATCCATTACCACTACTATCGTTTGAATTTCCGGAGAATGGGTAATGCACAATCAGGTCTTTTTTAATATTGATGTCATTCGTAGTAAATGAAATCACTTCTCCATAACCGGTACCCGCTCGGTTGGTAGCATATGCTCTTACATAGTATTTTGTATATTCCTTCAGGTTGATTAATGTACTAAAATATGCGCCTATACTATTTCCTGCTGTGGTTTTTGTTGGTAAGTTGATGGTAGGGTTAGGTAAAGTATCCCATACAATTCCTTTTTCAGTAATTACTGAAGCACCATCATCAACTATATCACCACCGCAAACCGCACTAATACCTGAAGTGTCTGAAACAGGTTTTGTAGTAATTCTAGGTACAAAAGCCGTTACTAAATTGATTTCATTAGAATATGTTTCTGAAGTGCCCATTCCATTATAGGAAGAGATTCGATACGTGTAAACACTGTTCACCAATAAATCAAAATCTTTATAAGTAGTATGCTTACCACTCACCGCTCCAACAACTTTAAAGGCTGAATTGTCTGATTTTCTTTCAATTTTATATCCCACGGTTGATTTAGATGAATCAGTCCAATTTAATGTTACTTGTGCCCGAATTTGATTAACATTATAGTTCATATAAAAAGCAGACATTTCTCCTTTCAATAAATAGGGAGGATTGGGCACATTGGTAGGCCCATCATTTTTTTTACAACTAATCAAAAAGATTGGAAAGGCAAATAATATGTAGAAGCAAAAATTTTTCATCGCTATGCTAATGCTGCTACTTTTTTGGTGGTTTAATTATTTTTACTTCTACTCTTCTATTCATCCAAATGAGGTCTTTATCCTTACTTTTTGTTGCAGGTTGGATATTTGCTAAAGAAGTAACCGTAATTCGACTCGGATCAATATAGTAGCTGCTTAAATATGTGGCTACCATTTGCGCCCTCATTTGAGCAAGCTTTTTATTAAATGCATCATCCCCTTCATTATCGGAATGCCCGGTTATAATACAACGGTACAATTGATTTGCAAGTAGTGTATCTTTTAATCGGATTAAAATTTTGAATGAAACATTTAAGTCGTATTTGTAAGGATCAAAATGTATTAAAAATATGGTAGAGTCATTTCCCGGTATGATTTTCTTTTGCAGTATATCCTGATCCGCAGGTGCAACATTTTCAACCGGCACATCTGCAGGGCAACCATTATTACTCAACAAGCCGGGTACTGTAGGACATTTATCTTTTGAATCTACCACCCCATCTTTGTCTTTGTCTGATTCAATGTTGAATTTTTTTGGAGCTGGAATAGTATTGTTAATCTCCAGGCCTTTATATACTATATTATCTTTTTTACCTGCAGGTGCAATATTTTGAGGTGTTTTATTTTTGTCGGATTTGTTTTTCTCCGGTTTAATTTTCTCTTCATTAAACTTCTGCTGATCTACTTTTAAAATTTTTTTAGCAGAAACTATCCTGCCTCCTCGCTTACCAATATGTAAATAAAAGCCTAAGGAGGTAATGTTGTTTTGTTGAACATTCTCTGAAAATGCTAGTCCATAACCATATTGGGCAGTGATCATTCCCACATCATTCGGAACTAAATAGCGTAAGCCGATACCAGCAGGTATGGTAAGTGCTATTTTTTCCTGGTAATAAGAACCATGCACACCTGCAAATAAATAAGGTTGTAAACGAAGTTTGTTGGTGGCAAAATTAATGTACAAATCTGCCCTGGCAGTCTGTGACCACTTCAGTTTTTTTTCAGTATTATTAACGGCAGTAGCAATACTGTCGTTACTTTTTTCAGCAGCATATCCATAAGCTATACCAATATCGGCACTTGCTGCAAATGTTTTAGAAAAATTACGATACACACTTAAACCCCCTAATGTAACGGTAGACCTATCTAAAAATGAAAGGCCAGTGGTACAACAGGTATCTTTAGCTGGTATAGACATAGAATAATCTTGAAAGTGCATTCTATTGATGCCAAAGGTTGTCCACTTGTTGCCCGATGAAACATCTTGAGCCAATACATCATTATTTACAAAGTATATTGCAATCGAAACCATCAATAAACGAGTAAATAACTTCATCAAAACAAATTTATAAAGGCAATTAGCTGGTTAATAATCAATTCATTCCATCATTTATCCAACGTATTAATTGATAAATAATTGTAGTACTTTAATTAAGATTTCTTTAATTCAACATACAATATATATCAAAATTAATTCCCATTTATTTATCCTTGCCAATTTTACCCGTTTTTATTGATTTGCTAGGTGGCGGGCACTTCACTGATTAACTTTGACTTATTATAATATGATTTGTCTTGTGCGTAAATAAACAGGCAAGATTGTCCCTGAATGATATCTATAATTTCATCTATTTGATTATTGGGAACAGCCGGACATCCCTGACTTCTACCTATATAACCGGTATGTTGAATAAAATTATTACTTACATAATTAGCCCCATGTAATACAATTGCTCTTTGTTTTACATTGTCGTTGATTCCACGTTCAATGCCAAATAATTCGAGCGAGCGACCATGTTTACCTTTATAGGGCATACCGGTAATATAAAAACCCAAACTACTTTGATTAGAACGCTGTTTGTTAGAAAATTTTGTTGCGAATAAGGTACCCGAATTACGGCCATGTGCTACAAAAGTTTGAATGGGCAACTCGTTATTGTACATGTCTATAATATATAACCTTTCCTCATTACTAGGTTTACTAAAATCTACTATAGTTAAATAGCGCTGATTATTAAGGAGGCCTTGCTCCTTAAGTTTCTCGTAGCCGGTTAATGCCATTAATATGGCCTGATTATCTATATCAAACTTACCAGCTAAAAAAGAAGCATTCACTTCAATTTCATTTTTAAGCAATACTGTGCTGGTTTTATATGATTGTAAAGTAACAAACGATAATGCCAATAATAATACTACACTCTTTTTCATACGCTCAATTTGGATTTAGCTGCAAAGTTATTAACAGACTGTGTATAAACGCACTTTAAATGTACCTTATTGTCTGAAAATTAAGTTAAAAAGGAGGTAATACGCAGTAAAAATAGCTAATTATGCTATTATATTATTTATTTATTTAATTTATTTGGGTTTTCCCACTGGCTTTGCTTTTTTCTTTTTCCAGCCTTTTAAAGTACCCCCTGAATAAAAAATTGTGCTTAAGGGCTTCCATATTCTGATTAAAGCCATCGGTGCCTTTTTGAATATTTAATAAACTTAGTTGAAGTTTATTGGTTAACGAGCTGTCTTTTAATAAAGCATTTACCGTTCCGGGGCCGTTATTCAGATTGTTTTGTACATCTGCAACCGTTGCATGGAGTTGTTTTACCAAAGTATCGGCATGTTTGCTGATTGACTGAATCGATACAATGGTTTGATTGATATTCGCTGCAATTACCGTATCGGTAATGATTTTACCTAATGTTCCTTTTCCGGATTTTACGCCACTTACCATGAGCTGTAAATCATTAGCCATGAACCCGGCAGTTTGTGTAACCTTCCGGATATTAGCCAGCGATTGATTTAAATTTTGGGGGATGGATGCATCATTTAATAAATTCCATACAGCCTTACTATTGTTGATTCTGGTTACGGTAATCTTTAAGTTTTCTGTAATAATAGCTAAATCATTATTGGTTTTATTTAAGGTGCGCAACATTTCATCGGTATCAATCAATTTTTTAGGCGTGAGCATGTCTCCATTTTCTACAGTAGGGGCAGATAATTTAGCACTAGTAATTTCAATCACTTTATTGCCTACCAGTCCATCAGTTTTAATAGATACCATTGCGTTTTTTCGGATAACAGATTGCACTTCCTCCTCTATCACCATATCTATTTCAATCACCGAATCATTAATGATGTGTATTTTTTTTACCGTGCCTACATCCATTCCTGCAAAACGTACATTGTTACCCGGCTTTAATCCCTGCACATTATCTACCCGAACTTTTAGATGAAAAGAAGTGCCAAATAAATGTTGATTTTTTCCAATCAGATAGAGTAATAAAATGATGAAAACAAGACCAGACAATACAAAAGCGCCAAGTTTAATATTATTGATAGGCTGTTTAATCATGGATGTATTTATTTATAATCTTGTTCAAAAAATTGTTTCACGTTAGGATCCTGATGATGCATAAGTTCACTGTACGTGCCTGATGCATAACAGATACCGTTATACAATACCACTACTCTGTCGCTTGCACGCCGCACACAATTCATGTCGTGTGAAATAATAAGGGAAGAAGTGTTGTATTTTTTATTTATATCGATCATTAGATGAATGATTTCACTACCGGTTATAGAATCGAGCCCTGTAGTTGGTTCATCATACAAAATAATATCGGGCTTTAAAATAAGTGTTCTGGCCAATGCAATTCTTTTACGCATTCCGCCCGATAACTCCACAGGCATCATTTCTACCGTATGCGCCAACCCTACATCTTCCAGGGCTTCCATCACCATTTTATTTACTTCATCTTGTGTAACGGCTATCCAATGCCTGCGCAATGGAAACTCCAGATTTTCACGCACCGTCATAGAATCGTAGAGCGCATTACTTTGAAATAAAAATCCTACACGAGCCCTAACCCGGTCTAGTGCTACATCATCCATATCTCCTATCGATTCATTAAAAACCTCAATAGTTCCTTCATCGGGCTTTAATAATCCAATGATACATTTGATGAGTACCGATTTACCTGAACCCGATTTGCCTAATACTACTATATTTTCTCCCTTATAAACACTCAAATTAAAATCGGTTAACACATGATTGTTTCCAAACGATTTATATAGGTGCGATATGTTCAATACAATTTCCTGCGACATCTTTTATTGATTAATTAAAGCCTAAGAAGTCGGTGATTTGCACCGCCAACAAATCGATGATGAAAATAACTACAGAAGAAATTACTACTGCAGAATTAGCACTGTGACCAACTCCCTCTGTACCCTTTTTACTGTTGTACCCTTTGTAACAACCAATAATGCCCACTGCAAAACCAAAGAAAAATGTTTTAATAAATGCAGGCAACACATCATTAAAAGCCAGATTGTCTATCACCAACATCCAAAACAACCTAAAGCTGGTAGCCCCTTTAATATTTACCCCTAAATATGCACCGTACAAAGAAATAGCATCACTCAATACAGCTAAAATGGGCAGCATACAAATAGCAGCCATTACCCTGGTTACCACTAAATACTTAAAAGGGTTGGTGCCACTCACTTCCATGGCATCTATTTGTTCGGTTACCTTCATAGAACCCAGTTCGGCACCTATGCTGGAACCAATTTTACCGGCAAATATTAAAGCAGTAATAACAGGGCCAATTTCTCTGACAATAGCAATACCAACAATAGCGGGCAACTGCGATTCTACCCCATAATCTACCATAGAAGGCCTTAATTGCAGGGTTAGTACAAGCCCCATGATAAAACCAGTTAAACCAACTAAGGGCAAGGATTGATAGCCAATAATAAAACACTGACGAACAAATTCGGCTATTTCATAACGGGGTTTAAACCATTGTGTTAAAAACTTGCCGGCAAAGCGAGATATATCACCCACTTCATCTAAAAAAAGTTTTAAAGCGGTTGGATTATCCATGATTCATGTTACTGATTAATGCACAAGTAAAAGGGCATTAAAAATGGCTATTATCCTTGAGGGAGGGTAAACTCTATAAACTTTATGGCAAAATACGCTAGCGTTTCTTGTGCCAGCTTCTTCCACCACCTCCGCGGCGGGTATGCTGACTTCTTCCCGGACGGGGAGCATAAGCCGGTGTAGCACCAAACTCTTCGGGAACGGGTATTTTATCTACCTGCTTTTCTAATAAAGTTTCTATAGCCGCAAATTTATTTTGTTCCGCTTCGCTGATGAAAGTAATGGCAGTACCTAAACTGGATGCGCGTGCAGTTCTTCCGATACGATGAATATAATCTTCCCCATCATTAGGTACATCAAAATTAATGACCAGTTCAATTTCTTCAATATCAATACCTCTACTTAAAATATCTGTAGCAACTAATATTTTAATTTTCTTGTTTCTAAAATCTTGCAGAACCTGTTCGCGCTTGTCTTGCAGCAGATCGGAATGAATTTCTTCAATAGAAAATTGTGCGCGCTTTAATTCGGCCGATAATTGTTTTACCTGTTGTTTTTTAGAGCAGAAAATAATTACTCTGGTATAGGCTTTATTGCGGAGGATGTATTTTATTAAAGGAATTTTTTGTGGTTCATATACCACAAAGGCTTCCTGTACAATTTGTTCGGGAGGTTTAGAAACAGCGATATTGATTTCTACCGGGTTTTGTAATAATTTACGAGCCAGGTCGCGCATTTTGTGCGGCATAGTTGCCGAAAACAATAGATTTTGGCGCTGTTTAGGAAGGAAGGAAATGATTTTCATGATATCATCATTAAATCCCATATCCAACATCCGATCGGCCTCATCTAACACTAAATAATTTACCTGATTCATTTTCACATAACCCATATTCAGGTGGGCAATCATTCTTCCGGGTGTACAAACAACCATATCTACCCCACTGCTTAAGGCTTTCTTTTCAGTTACAAAAGAGCCACCATCTCCTCCCCCATATACCGCCATGCAGCTGATATCGGTAAAATAGCCTAATCCTTCCATGGTTTCTGCTATTTGTATAGCCAGTTCTCTGGTAGGAACAATTATAAGCGCATTAATAAAATTAGCCGGATGAGGCGTGGTGAGCATTTTATGTATAATGGGCAACAAAAAAGCGGCTGTTTTACCGGTGCCGGTTTGTGCCGAAGCAATAATGTCTCTGCCTGCTAAAATAGGTTGTATAACCTGAGCCTGAACCGGAGTAGCCGTTTCATACCCCATTGCATCAATTCCTTCTAATAATCGGTCGTTTAACCCTAGTTCTCTAAAATTCAAAATAGTATTTAATTAATTCAGTGAAGATCAACCATTCATGCGCTGTATAGTAATAATTAACATGAATAAAGGGTAAATATAAAAAATATTGTGCGTTTCGGGATTAAAAACAACGATGTGAACATAAAAAGAAGTTATTTTGGCTAATTTTTAACCAAAAAAATGATGGCAATTCAACTATTTTTGCCAACTCGTATTTTACCAATTCAAAAGTAAAAAAGTAAAAGTAAAAAATGAATACGCGGAATTAGCCATGAACTGAGTACGAATGATGATGGAAATGTTTATTCGGTAAAATTTCAAGTATAACATAAAAAATAACAGATATAAACACATGAAAAAACAATTCTTCTTTTTATTTGCCCTATTGATTGGTTTAAGTGCTTTTGCACAAACCACTTCTAAAAAATTAGATTTAGGTAATCGTACTAAAGATCATTTTATGATTCAGTATGGTGCAGATGGTTGGTCGGGCCGCCCGGACAGTGTACGTACCGGTGGTGGTTTCAGCAGACATTTTAATGTGTATTTTATGCTGGACAAGCCCTTTAAAAACAACCAAAAAATGAGTTTAGGTATTGGTGCAGGTATTGGAAGCAGTAATATGTTTTTTAAAAATACCAATGTAGACGTAACGTCTAACGCTGCTAAACTGCCGTTTACTAATGCAGATAGTACCGATCATTTTAAGAAGTTTAAAGTAACCACTTTGTATTTAGAAATACCAGTTGAAATTCGTTACTTCAGCAATCCTGCTAACGTAAATAAATCATGGAAGTTTGCAGTGGGTGCTAAAATAGGCACTTTGCTAAAATCTTACAGTAAAGGAAAGGATTTAGTTAATAAGTTCGGTCAATCATTATCTGGTACCACCGCTATTGAAAAAGAAGTAAGCAAAAAGTTTTTCAACGGTACCTCCATTGCCCTTACCGGCAGAATTGGTTATGGCATGGTTTCTTTACAAGGTAGCTATAACATTAATGGTGTATTGCGTGATGGAGCTGGTGCCAATATGAACAAATACAGCATTGGTATTGGTATCAGTGGATTATAATAACAACTTTAGCTATATACATGCCTCTTTGATATCAGAGAGGCATTTTTGTTTATATACCTTTTGAAAAAGGTTAACTTTGTAAAAATTGAACCATTGATTGAGAAAAAACAACTCATAGCTAAAGAAGAGCAGTGCATTTTGGTAGGCGTTATTACGAAGGACCAAACGGTAGACCAGGCAGAAGAGTATTTAGATGAATTGGCGTTTTTATCTGAAACAGCCGGTGCTATTGCTGTAAAAAGATTTACGCAACGCCTGGCGCACCCCGATAGCAGAACATTTGTGGGGAAAGGAAAGCTGGAAGAAATTGCCAACTATTTAAGTGGCAAAAATATACAACTGGTTATTTTTGATGATGAACTAACCGGTTCTCAAATTGCTAATATTGAAAAAGAGCTGAAAGTTAAAACCATTGACCGAAGCGATTTGATCTTAGATATTTTTGCCCGCAGAGCCCGCACCGCACAAGCAAAAGTGCAGGTAGAGCTGGCACAATATCAATACCTACTTCCCCGCTTAAAAGGTATGTGGAAGCACTTAGAACGACAAGGTGGAGGTATTGGTACCAGAGGTCCGGGTGAAACAGAAATTGAAACTGACCGCCGTATTGTAAAAGACAAAATTTCGCTCCTACGCAAAAGATTAAGCGAAATTGATAAGCAGGCTTTTACCCAACGTAAAGAACGTGGCGAATTGATTCGGGTTGCTTTAGTAGGCTATACCAATGTAGGGAAAAGTACGCTGATGACGGTGTTGAGCAAGAGTGAAGTGTTTGCCGAAAACAAGTTATTTGCCACCCTGGACACCACCACGCGTAAAGTGGTTTTTGAAAACACGCCTTTTTTACTGAGCGATACCGTTGGCTTTATTCGTAAACTACCCCATCACCTGGTAGAAAGTTTTAAAAGTACCCTGGATGAAGTGAGGGAAGCCGATATTTTACTGCACGTGGTAGATATTTCACATGCACAATACGAAGATCAAATTGGGGTAGTAAATAAAACCCTGCAGGAACTAAAAGCTTTTGAAAAGCCGATACTTACCATTTTTAATAAAATGGATTTGTACGAAGAAAAAACCTTTGACGAGTGGTTGGAATCTTCGGTTAAACAGGAGATTTTACATGATTTGAAGGAGAAGTGGGAACAGCTTACTAACAATAATTGTGTATTTATATCGGCTTTAGAAAGAAAGAACATGGATGCCCTGAGAGACCTGATTTTACAAAGAGTTAGAGACATGTACCAGGTTCGTTATCCATACAAGACCATGCTGTATTAATAGCTAATTACTAATTAAGTGCAGGATTTTGATTAAAAATGAGGTAAAAAGCATGTTAGACAAAAAAGTTGATTGGATTAAAGTTGCCGAAAGTGAAGCCGAAATTAGCTGGCAACCCAACCATTTAAGCATCATAACTGCCGGTTCAAAAACCATTACACTGGCTAAACACCAGGATCAACTTTTTGCCTGTGCGCATAAATGTCCGCATGCAGGCGGAATTATGGCCAATGGCAGTATAGATGCATTGGGCAACGTGGTTTGCCCTTTACACCGGTATAAGTTTAGCCTGCATAATGGGCGGAATACAAGCGGAGAAGGTTATTATTTAAAGACCTATCCGGTAAAAGTGGAGGCAGAAGGGGTATTTGTAGGCATACCGGTCACAAGTTTTTTTAATTTTTAA
>JBIIAP010000243.1:0-4122 GCA_044239855.1 Sediminibacterium sp.
TGCTAATTTTACCCAGTATTACAACGGTAGTTTTAACAGTAATTCAGGTATAAATTATACCGCCAATAATTTAAGTTACGATGCCAATGGTAATATATTGAGTATGAACCAGTATGGGTTAAAAACACCTGTTGCAACGAGTTCTGCACTAATAGACCAACTAACATACACTTACCTGCCAGGCAGTAATAAACTGCAAAGAGTAACAGATGCAGCAAACGACAGCAGCAGTGTATTGGGAGATTTTAAATATTTGCAGAAAAATAAAACCGATACCGATTATGTGTATGATGCAAACGGCAACCTGATAGCAGATAAAAACAAAAACATCAGCAACATTACATATAATATTTTAAATTTACCCCAAACAATAACAGTGGCAGGTAAAGGAACCATAACCTATACATACGATGCAGCAGGCAATAAACTGCGCAAACAAACCGTGGAGGGTAGTAAAACCACCACTACTTTGTATGCAGGTGGCATCGTATATGAAAACGATACCTTACGCTTTATACCACATGAAGAAGGACGGCTGCGCATTAACAACAACAACTATGTTTTTGACTACTACCTGAAAGATCATTTAGGGAATGTTAGAATGACTATCACTGATGATAATACGACATCTTCGCCTGTTATAGATGCAACGAGTTATTATCCGTTCGGATTGGTGATGAGTGGGATAAGTAGTAAGGCGGCGGGGAAGTTAGAGAATAAGTTTAAATACAATGGTAAGGAGTTACAGGGGAAAGAGTTTATTGATGGTAGTGGGTTAGAGTGGTATGATTATGGAGCGAGGATGTATGATAACCAACTTATGCGTTGGATGGCTATTGACCCATTGAGTGAAAAGTATTACTCTCAATCAACTTACTCGTTTGCTCTAAACAATCCCATACTATTCAATGACCCTGATGGAAGAGATGTTGATCCTACTAAATTAGAAGGAAAAAAAAATATTCAAGCATTACAAAATCTTTTATCTACAAAAGCAGGGTATAAACTTATTGCACAATTCATGCATAAAGGAGGAGTTATTAATATCACGATTGGAGGAAAGGCAACCACATTTAATTTTACTAAAGAGGGTTCCAGAGCAAACGATAACTTATCGCTTATAAGTGTGCCAAATTCAATACTGAACCCCGTAGGCGAGGGAAATGCTGGCATGCCAAGAGATGGGGTTACTAGCGAAACAGAAAAAGGAAGAATTAATGAAATTGGAGACGATAAAAACTATGATTTAAATAAAGGTGTGAGCTTCAATGTCTTTATTGAAAAGGAACTTTCTGAAGAAAAATCTACAAGTGCAATAGCACATGAATTATTCGTACATGTAGATCCTAATGTGCAAAGATTGCAAGCTATACAGACAAAAATGGTTCATGGCTTAAAGCCAGGAACAAAAGAATATATTAATCAGCTTAAAACTATTCAAAATAGTGGTGATACTGACCATAAAAATTTGGGGCAAGGAAAAAACACAACTTATCAGAATATTTCAGCTCAACTTGATAAACTAAAAAACACAAATCAATACACCGAACATTATAAAAAAGATGTCAATGCACATTAGATCAAATTGTTTAAGGCTTATATATCTGACAATTAACAGTCTTATTCTTGTTACATGCAATCAGAAAGAAACAAGAATAACATTTATTGTACCATTAGATACAATGCCTATTTACAATACAATTGTCCCTAAGATTCCACGACCAAATAGAGCCTACTATTTGCCTTCAAATTTTATCATTGACTCAACTGGAAATGTCTTTTATTATCAACAAAAAATATCAATGAACGATGATGAAGTTAGAGACTGGAACACACTCCCTAATTTTATTAACCTTAAACCAATTGATATTGTACAAATTCCTGTAAACAGTATTGAAGAGTTTGTTGAAGTTAATATTTTAAACTCAGACACTTTAAAAAGGTATGTTTCAATTGCTTCCGAAAAAGACACTATAGCTTCACTTGGACTGTCTAAAATAATTGCACTATGCAATAAAAAAAGCAATCACATTCGGTGGAAATTTAGAATTGCAACCTATGAAGAAATAATTGTACTTGACCACAAAAAAAGACAAGTCGAGTATTATCCGAATGAAATAAGATGGGATTCTACTAAGATAAGGATGACACACGCTGGCCTAAGTTTGTAACTCAAGTCAAAAAAGTATGGAAACTAAAATTTAATTGTACGATATTGGTTGTATCCGTTAGGGTTGATAATGAGTAGGATAAGTAGTAGGGCGGCGGGGAAGTTAGAAAATAAGTTTAAATACAATGGTTAGGGGAGTTACAGGGGAAAGAGTTTATTGATGGTAGTGGATTCGAGTGTTTTGATTATGGAGCGAGGATGTTTGATCCACAAATCGGTAGATGGAATGTAATTGACTCGCTGGCTGATAAGATGACGCGACACTCTCTCTATAATTTTTCTTTTGATAATCCTATCCGTTTTATAGACCCTGAAGGGATGTCTCCAACGGATATTGTATTAGGGCGAAACACTGTTTCAAAAAGAGACTTAAATCAATCAGAGGTTAATAATTTAATGAAGGGCTTGCAAAATTTAACAGATGATAAGATTAAGTATAATTCCATAACTAAGCAGGTTGATATAGCATCGAAGGGGAAAGGCAGTAAATCTGAAGGTACTGCTTTGATTCGCAGTTTGATTAGTAGTGATAAGACTTTAACGATAAATCAAGCATCTGAAAATAAAGATGGAAAAACTTATGCAATGATTGGAGGTGCAACAGGTGCAACAAATGGCGATACACATAATGAGTCTAACGACAAGGGAACTAATGTAACCACTGACATAGGTGTAGGTCATAGTATTTATACAGAAAGTAGTGGAGGTTCTTTACAAAAAGAAATATTATCAATAAGCGATATACTAAGCCATGAATTAGTTCATGCATCAGCTCAAATGAATGGCGAATCAATGGAGGGTGGAAACGTCAGTAATATGTATCCAACTGCTACAGGATGGCCTTATAAGAAAGAGACAATGCCTAAAGAAGAAGCAACTACATTAGGTATCTTACAAAGACCTTCGGCTAAAAGTCTGAAGTACACAAATGAAAATAATTTAAGGCATGAGCAAGGTAAAAACAGAAGACTAAACTACAATGTAAATTGATAATCTATGAAGTATCTTATTATAGCTTCTTATTTGTTTTTTGGTTTTTTAATTGGTTGCAAAGCGATAAATGACAAAGTAAGTTCTTATAAAGCAACGGCTGATATACGATTGGGAAGCAAGTTTTATTCAATAATTCTCAATGAAATTGGAGAAGGCTATGTTATTAGAGGTATCAGTTCCTATATTATACTGAGCCTTTTAAGATTGAATCATCAGACACAAGTTGTTTTTTTAAATTAGATTCTGCAAGCTCTTTTTTTGAAGAGTTAAATAAAATAAAATATGCACCTGTTATCAGTGATAAACGTATCGGAGCTCCCAGAGTAGAGATTTATTATGATGACAACAAAATTTACGATGCTTTCAAATGGAATGAAGCATTTTGGGATATTTTTAGACCTATTATGGAGCAGTTTCCTAAAAATTATAATCCTTTTCTTGTTGAGGAGAAGCTTTTTGAATAATAGCAATAATTAAAAAAGTAAAAGATAGAAATTAAACATCAAAGCTCTTTTTGCGATTTTTTTATTGTGCTATTTATAAGTCTTGTCATTTGGTAAGAAAAGTATCAATAAAAGTCTTGATGAGGTTTTTATCATCAGCGTTCATCTGTTCCACCTGTCATTACTGTTTAAGTGTAAACAGTAATGATAACTACAGATTTTTTGGTACCGAGTAATACAGATTTTTTGGTACCGAGTAATACAGATTTTTTGGTACCGAGTAATACAGATTTTTTGGCAACAAGGATACAGAGAAAATGGCAACAAAGAGTGCTGAAGAATAACAAATCACTTAGTAGACCAACTAACCAGGGAAGCTCTTTTTATCAGTTATATAAGCAACAGCAACAGTTTGGTTACGCTGTGGAACAATGCATATAATGCAACATCCTACCCCAATATCAGTAGTGGGTTTGAGTTACTTACCCAAACCAATTATGATAATTATACCAAGTT
>JBIIAP010000044.1:0-13271 GCA_044239855.1 Sediminibacterium sp.
TAAAGTATTAGGACCTCTTTCTACTAACAAAGATAACTGGGACAGAAATACGGTGATTAATATGGTTGATTCTCTAAAAAATAGGGAATTGCGTTTGATTTTTGATTGTGGGTTGGATGATTTTTTTCTGGAAGTAAACCGGGCTCTTCACACTAAATTAGCTGCCAACAAAGTTGGACATGATTATATCGAGCGGCCTGGTGCGCATAATGCTGCTTATTGGAGAAACAGTATTGATTATCAATTACTTTTCTTTAGTAAGTTTTTTAAGGAAAAAAATATGTAATAATTTTTAATCCTGTGTGTATGAAACCTATTTTATTTGCCTATCGATTAACAATTATTTGTAATGCGTTTTTTTTATATTGTTTGTATGTTCAACGATATCCAAATATAATTCATCAAACAGATTTAAATGCTATCATTATTATATTAGGATGGATGGCGGCTCCATTTTTAAATTTGTTCGTTAATATTTGGTATGGAGTAATAATTTTTAATAAAACAGTGGTTAAATTGCCCGTTTGGATGAGTATATTCAATTTTTTATTACTAATTATTCAGATTTATGTATATTTTATATTACCTATATGATTACAAATATTCTAAAAGATAAAGCTACAAAGCTTTTTATCGTGATTACCGCATTCTTTGTAGCTAATGCATTAATCGCTGAATGTATTGGCGGTAAAATATTTTCCTTAGAGAAATTATTTGGATTGCAGCCATCTAACTTTGCTATTTTCGGACAGTCTGGATTGGCTTTCAATCTTACATGTGGCGTATTGCTATGGCCATTAGAATTTATAATTACGGATATAGTAAATGAATATTACGGCCCCAAAGCTGTCAGAAGGATTAGTTATACAGCCATCATATTAATTGCGTATGCTTTCCTTATGTTTTATGCAGCAATGAATATTCCCCCAGCAGATTTCTGGGTCAGTTCAAAAAAAGATAGTGGAATCGATAATATGCAACTTGCTTTTGGGAGTATTTTCGGACAAGGTATGTGGATTATTGCAGGAAGTTTAATAGCCTTTTTGGTAAGCCAAATTATTGATGTTATGGTGTTTCATAAGATCAAGAAGATTACCGGTGAAAAATGGATTTGGCTAAGGGCAACGGGTTCTACTTTAGTTTCTCAATTAGTAGATAGCTTTGTGGTATTGTTTATAGCGTTTAAAATTGGAAATGGCTGGACCTGGCAATTAGTATTAGCTATTTGTTTGATGAATTACATTTATAAGTTTTCAGTAGCTATTATTTTAACGCCCGTAATTTATTTGTTAGAACAGCGTATCGAAAAATATCTTGGGACGGAAACTGCTCAAAAAATGAAGCAGGCTGCTATGGGTAAAATAAATGAATAAACTTTTAAATGAGAGAAGAAAGAAAAAATCGTATTGAAAGCGTTTTACTTAAGCGGCAGGGAAATTTAACTGTGGTAATGGAAAACGTTCATGACCCTCATAACATTTCAGCAGTAATGCGAACATGTGATTCTGTTGGTATTCAGGAGATTTATGTATTAAACTCAGTAATACCCCGGCACGATTATTTTGGTGTAAAAAGTAGTAGTAGTGCTGCTAAATGGTTGACCGTACATCACTTTAGTAATACCGCATTATGTTTTTCCGCGTTACGAAATAAATTTGACTTAATTTATACTACTCATTTAGGCGTTGATTCAGTTGAGTTATATGATATAGATTTCACTCAAAGTATTGCTTTAGTATTTGGCAATGAACACGATGGTGTTAGCGAAGAAGCTCAAAAATTATCGGATGGCAACTTTATGATTCCACAAATGGGAATGATAAAAAGTCTGAATATCTCTGTAGCATGTGCTGTTACAATATATGAGGCTTTGAGACAGAAAAAAAACGCAGGTCATTATGATAATACCAATATCTCTTATCCTGAGGCTAATACATTAAGGTCTTTGTGGGGTTTAACAGAATAAATATGGAGCCAGCTTATTTAGTCTATTTATGATATACATGTTTGTCTTTTGAGTGTTTGGATAAGTATGTAATACTAACATTCAATTCAAATCCAATTAGTAAAATAAATGAATTTATATAAATAAGCAACATTAAAATTAATACAGTTCCAATTGAGCCATATACTTTATTGTAAGAAGCAAAATTATTTACCCAATACGAAAATATTAAAGTAGTACATAGGGTAAGTAATGTTGCCAATACAGATCCCGGAGATATTAGATTCCATTTTTTTTTCACTGATGGGGCATATCTATATATAAAAGCAATACCAAGAAAGAAAAGGGATATTATGATGCCCCACCTTACAAAATTTAACCACGGAAGAACTGTTCTCTTTTTTAAATGAAAAATTTTTCTGATTAAAGCTGCTAATTGTTCCTGACCAAGTAATACTAATGTTGTTGATATAATCAATAACATTAGTATTGTAGTTAACTTAATTGCTCTCCATCGTTGATGTAAAAAGAATACTTCATTTTCTCTGATAGACTTGTCAAAAGTTCTAATAAAAGCCATCATTGCGTTTGATGCATAGAAGATGATGAGCAAAAAGCCAAATGAGAAAATACCCACATTCCTGGTCATTAAATCATCCATTAAATTAGCGATAAACTTGTAGGTGTTGGAATTTGGACTAATATCTTTAAACAAAGAAAGTATTTGTAGTTTTATCTTCAAAAACTTTGGGAAATAGGGGATAATTGAAAATAGAAACAGCATAGTGGCAGGTAGCGCCATTATTAGGTTAAATGCAATAGCCGCAGCTCTTTCATTTAATCCAATTTTTTTTATTTGTTGTATATAAAAAATGACAACATCATATAGCGGTATTCCGCGAAACCCCGGAATAATTATTTTTTCACTTTTTTTTATTAAAAAAGCAATTGGCGGGAACGATATTATTTTTTTTTCTAGTTTGGTCAATTTATTTCTTTTCTTGCTGTTTCTTTAATTGATGAGCATCTAATTCTTTTTGATATTCATTTGCATATTTTGTATGTTCTTCATAACTACTGCTGAAATGATGGTAACCACTAAAATCACTTTTAGCAACAAAATAGATATAATCGGTTTTAGGAGCGTTAAGAACTATGTCGATCGTTTTAGGTGATGGGGTGCAAATTGGACCAGGTGGAAGTCCTTTGTTTATATAGGTATTGAAAGGAGAGGGGGTGGTTAGATATTTTTCGTAAATACGAGTTATGGCAAAGTCATTCATTGCATACTTTATAGTTGGGCAGGCTTGTAATGGCATTTGCTTTTTAAGTCTATTAATATAAACACTGGCAATCTTGTATTTATCAGAGTCAAAATTGGTTTCCTCTTCCACAATTGATGCTAAAGTATATATTTCTTCTTTAGTCATTCCTGATGCTTGTACTTTGCCGATTCGATTATCACGCAACCAAAATGCTGTTCCTTCATTAATTAGTTTCTGAATTATTTTATTGATTGTAGCGTCAGCATAGAAAATGTATGTATTTGGAATAATATTGGTAAATAATTTATTCGCATTTGTATTAAAAGCGCTGAGAGAATCATCGGAACTAATAAATTCAAATACAGAAGTTGAATCCAGTGGAAACGTTTTACAAATTAGTTTGGTTAACTCTTCTTTGGTTCTTACTTTGTTTAAAACCAGCTTAATTTCTGAACTCCGCCCTCTTTTTAGCAATCTGATAATATCTATAATACTTTCTCCGCTTTTAATTTCATACGTTCCGGGCTTAATGTTATCCCACAAATTAATTGGAGCACCAGCAATGCCTAATAAAGCAGTAAACCTTAAAATACCTGCTGTTTTAAAGTTGGCTAGTACAATAGATTTGTTGGTTTCAAATTTTTTGATAGTAATTTTTCGGCTTTTTTCTGGAAAAACAGTTGCCGGGCCAGCAAACAGCCATGCTCCTATAACGGCAGTAATGCATAATACTCCAATTATTAAAAGGCTATTATTTCTTTTCTTTTCAGTAGGCATACGGGTATAATTCTGCTGTAAAATAAATAAAAAACCCCGTCTTCTTCAAAAGACAGGGTTTTTCGTATAGATTTTGAACTACTTTTTTAGCGTATCTGCCTGAGCTGGTACTGTGGTAGCTGGAACTTGCTGCTGTACAGGAGTTGGGGCGGATATATTGGTGTTTACTTTTTGTAAAATAGAAGAATCAACTTCATTTTCACCTGTTTTTAAGAAAAATGTCGAGAATAATGCTAACAATGCAATGATACCTGCAAAGATCCAGGTTCCTTTCTCTAAAACATCAGTGGTTTGTTTAACACCCATAAACTGGTTGCTAATTCCCCCTACATTACCAGATAGGCCGCCACCTTTAGGGTTTTGTACTAAAACAATAAAACCAAGCGCTACGGCAGCAATTACAATAAGAACCAAAAACAGAATGATCATATTAGATACCTTTTAGTTGTTGAATTTTGGATGCAAAGTAAGCTGTTTTTTCAGGATTTGAGAAACTTAATTTTATAAAAAGCTGAATTGCTTTCTCAATTTGACCTTGTTTAACCAAAACTTCGGCCATTGTTTCTGTTAATACCTCTCTGGATTCTACAGAAGTTTGGGCTGTTTCAGCCACAGCATTCTCTAATTCCAGGTTTTTGGGTGTATTTAAATTGGCTTGTTTGGATTTTCTCATTACTTTAAGCCAATCAGTAAAAGTTAGCAGTTTAGTAGTGAGTTTATCTTTAGGGAGCTCATTTAGATCTATTTTGATTCCCTGCGAAGCAAAATAATCAATTGTATGTAGCTTTTCGTTTAAGTTATCTGATTCTAATGAGTCATTTTGGTCAACAGGTTTTTTAAAGTCGGCAAGGTGCCCGGCAAGCATACTTGCTATTTTAGAATCTTTGCCTGCTGTTGTACTTGATTGTTCTGCAACATCATGCGAATTATCATGTTGATATTCTGTAGAATCAAGTGATTCCGAATTATCTAGCCCTTCTTTTTTAATAGAAGAGCCAATATTTTGCATGATTTCTTTTACAGATTCAATATTAGGGATATCGATATCTGTAGGAGCGTTTTCCGTCTCCATTTTTTCTTCAACGTGAGTGATGTTCGCTTCTTTAAATGAATTAAGCTGAAATTGAAGCCAATAAGGATTTGAAAAGAAAAGCGCTGTTTTCATTGCCTGTGGCGTTGCTAAAGGATGTTTTTCTCGTTTTAATTTAAGTGAAAATAAATATTGGATAGGTGAAAAATAGGGGTATTTCTTAGACATTTCTTCAATGTCTTCCATTTTTATTTCGGAGACAGATACCCCGCCTGTAAGTTTTTTTAAGGCTTTTTCTTGTGTAAACATTTTAATTTTTAATATACAATTTGATTACCAGTTAGAGAAGATCCTGTTAAAGATCTCGTCTGATAACGACCTTACTACTTCATCTAACAATTGACCTTCTGCTTGTTGAAGTGTAAGATTCGCCGAGTAATCAAAACTGCGTGATACATCAAATTCCTCTTCTTTATTTTCTAAAGTCTTCTTCAAAACAATATGAACTGTAACTGTTAAACGATTGGTAGTGGCTTGCTGTGCGGATACACCTACCGTTTGACTAGGGTCATAATTCGTTATTGTTCCATTAATAACGTAATGTGCATCATCATTATTGGTTCGGGTGAGCTTTGTTTGAGAAATTATTTTAGATTGAACCTTATCTGTTAACTTGGGACTGAGCTGAGGATTGACATATCGGGCTCTATTTTCAATAAAACCAACTTTTACAGTTTTTACGTCCTGTGGTATTACAGCGTCTTTAAATGAGTATATTTTGCATCCTGTCAATAAAATAATGATAATCAACAGGTTAGGTAGTAGTAATGAAATTTTTTTATTATTCATCGATATCATATTCTTTCAGTTTACGGTAGAGGGTTCTTTCACTTATTCCAAGATCCAGGGATGCATCTTTACGTTTCCCTTTATGCTTTTTCAAAGCTTTTACGATTAATTCTTTTTCCTTATCTATTATATTCAGCGATTCTTCTATTTCTTCATGTTGTTGTATATCATCATTATTTAATATGACAGGTTGCGAATTAACAGCATGAGCAGATAATAAAGTTGCTTGATGATGGCTGACCGAAGAGCTCGCCGGAATATTTGAAGTGGGTGTTAAAGAGGCTGAGCCATTTTCTGATAATGTGCCGAAATCATTTAAAATAGATTCTTTCGTAAAATTTGCAGCGGAATTTGCTAAAGATGGATTTTGTAAAATTTCAACAAACATCTTTTTTAATTCTGTTACATCTTTTTTCATATCAAAAAAAAGCTTGTATAGGATTTCTCGTTCATTTGCAAACTCACCGGTGGTAGTATGCCCTGCAAGCACAGGGAATCTATTTTCTCTTTTTTCTGGTAAAAAGATTCGCATTTCATTGGCATTAACATGAGAATTGGTACTTAATACTGAAATTTGTTCTGCAATATTTTTGAGTTCTCTTACATTGCCGGGCCATGGATAGTTAATAAGCATTTGCTTGGCTTCTTCATCTAATTGTACAGGAGTGGTTTTATATCTCTCCGCAAAGTCTACCACAAATTTTCTAAATAAAAGCAGGATGTCTTCTTTACGATCTCTTAATGAAGGAACTCTAATGGGCACTGTACTTAATCGATAATATAAATCCTCCCTGAAGCGACCTTTTTGAGTGAATTCTATTAATTCTCTGTTAGTTGCTGCAATAACCCGAACATCAGTTTTTTGTACTTTTGAGGAGCCAACTCTAATAAATTCGCCCGTTTCTAAAACGCGTAACAATCTGGCTTGTGTGCCTATAGGCATTTCACCAATTTCGTCCATAAAGATTGTTCCACCACTTACTGTTTCAAAATAGCCTTTTCTGCTATCAACGGCTCCTGTAAATGACCCTTTTTCATGACCAAACAGTTCAGAATCAATGGTTCCTTCAGGAATTGCTCCACAGTTGACTGCAATAAAGGAATTATGTTTTCTGGATGATAGAGAATGAATAATCTGCGAAAAAACTTCTTTACCTACGCCACTCTCACCTACAATTAAAACAGTAAGGTCGGTAGCCGCTACTTGCACTGCAGTATTCAATGCATGATTTAATGCGGGTGAATTACCGATGATGCCGAATCTATTTTTAATACTTTGTAAATCCATAAAATACTTTATTTTGATGGGTCTTCAACAATATTACCCAATAAGGTTGCTCTTGTACAGTTTCCAATTTTTACCCATACATAATCACCAGGCTTATATCCTTTGTTTGATTTTGGAAAAACAGTAATCTTATTATGACCTGTACGTCCCTGCCAATCAGCTTCTCCCTTGCGACTGGTACTTTCAATTAATACTTTAAAAGTTTTTCCTATATCATTTTGGTTGCTTTTGCTGGATAATACTCCTTGCATATCCACAATTTCCTGCAATCTTCTTTTTTTTACATCTAATGGGATGTCATCCGTATATCTTTTTGCTGCTAGTGTTCCAGGACGTTCGCTATAGAAATACATATAACTCATATCATAATTACTGTATTCCATTATGCTAAGTGTATCATGATGATCTGCTTCAGTTTCCGTACAAAATCCACTTATTACATCAGAAGTAATACTACAATCGGGTAAAATATCCCTTATTCGATTAATTTTTGCCATATACCACTCTCTGGTGTATGTTCTATTCATTAATTGAAGAATGCGCGTATTACCACTTTGAACCGGTAGATGTATGCATTTGCAAATATTTTCATGTTTAGCCATCGTATGAAGCACTTCATCTGTAATATCTTTTGGATGAGAAGTACTGAAACGAACCCATAAATCTGGACTTATTAAGGCAACTTTTTCTAATAATTGGGCAAATGTAGTTGGAGAACCGGTGATTTCATCAACCCAAAAATAGCTGTCAACATTTTGACCTAATAAAGTAATTTCTTTATAACCTGCATTCACTAAATCTTGTACTTCAAAAAGTATGGATTGACAATCTCTGCTTCTTTCTCTGCCTCTGGTAAATGGTACAACACAGAAGCTACACATATTATTGCAGCCTCTGGTTATAGAAACATATGCAGTAATTCCATTTGAATTTAAGCGAATTGGAGCAATGTCTCCATAAGTTTCATCTCTACTCAACAGTACATTTACCCCTTTTTGCCCACCAATGGCTTCTTTTATTAAATTGGGGAGTGTTCTGTAAGCATCCGGACCAATAACCAGGTCTACCAATTTTTCTTCTTCTAACAATTTTGCTTTTAATCGCTCAGCCATGCATCCTAACACGCCAATAAGCATTCCGGGACGATTCTTTTTAGCCTTGCGAAATTCTGTTAACCTTTTTCGAATTGTTTGTTCTGCTTTTTCTCTGATTGAACAGGTATTTACCAGTACCAAATCGGCCTCCTCAAAATTAGATGTTGCGCCAAAACCGTCCGCATTTAAAATAGATGCAACTACTTCACTATCAGAAAAATTCATAGCACACCCATAACTCTCAATATAAAATTTTTTACTATGTTGTTCAGCTGCCAAATTAATAGAAAATGCCTCCCCTTGTCGAAGTTCATCATGTTGTTTGTTGAGTGATTCTGCCAATTCCATTTTTATGTATTAGAAGTACAAATGTACATAAATTAAGGAGTATGTGCCAGTTTGTCAGCAATTCTTTATGCATTTTTTAATACGTTGACTTATATTTGCGCCGTAAAATATATCTTATGAGAAAAATTATTTTCTTAGCCTTATTATTTATTGCTATTGGATCAAGGCTAAGTGCACAAGACAACATTGTTTTGGGGTTAAAAAGAGAAGCCAACAGAAGCATTAACAGGGTACCTGACACTACTAATAATTGGCGGTGGAGAAGAGGGGGATTAATGAGTTTTAATTTAGCACAAGGTTCATTAAGTAATTGGGCCGCTGGTGGAGATAATTTTTCATTGACTGTAAATGGGTACTTTAATTATTTTATTTATTACAAAAAAGACAGACACAATTTAGATAATAACTTTGATGTAAATCTTGGTTATGTTCAGTCTACCAGTTTAGGAAGTAGAAAAAATGATGACCGTTTTGATTATTTAAGTAAATATGGTTACAAGATGGATTCGGGGGGTAAATGGTATTTATCTGGACTTTTCAACTTTCGTTCACAATTTTTTGATGGTTTTAATTTTAATAACAACATTTCAGATTTTACCTCATCATTTTTGTCGCCTGCTTATGTAATAGTTTCTGCTGGATTTGACTATAAACCAGATTCTAAATTATCCGTGTTCCTTTCTCCCCTTACTTCAAGATGGGTGTTAGTAATGAATTCTGCACTTTCTAAAAAAGGAGTATATGGTGTTCCCAAAGGCGATAACTCAATTAATGAAATTGGTGCGTTTGCAACTGCGAATTATGCGAATACTATTGCAAAAAATATAAATTACAAGGGTAGGTTAGATTTGTTTACCAATTATAAAAATAAACCTCAGAATATTGACGTATTTATGACCAACATATTCTCCTTTAAAATCAATAAGTATTTTTCTGCTACTTATACACTTGATATGATTTATGATGATGATGTAAGATTATTTGGATCCAATAAAACATCACCTGCTTTACAAACCAAAAGCATGATTGGTATTGGATTCTTAAAACAAATAGCACCCAAAAGACGACCTTAACACTTTTGTGCAAAAATTTGCATAAATGCAGATCGCTGTTAAATAAAAAGGGTATCAATATTATTAATTGATACCCTTTTTAAATTTTTAGAAGCGGGCTTAAACAATCATTGTAAAACCATACTAATTAGCACTCTTCACTTTTAATAAATGCTTTATTTTATTCGCTTTATAGCTGAGATCCTGATAGTTGGAGTTTAATATCGTAATATGCCCCATTTTTCGGCCTGGTTTGGTCTGAAGTTTTCCGTACAAGTGTACAAATGCATTATCTATAGCTAAAACTTCATTTAAACCTTCATATTCTGGAATACCTGTAAAGCCATCAGCTCCTAGAATATTGACAATTGCCGCTGGTAATATAGGTGAAGTATCGCCTAAAGGATATCCTAAAATAATTCGCCATAACATATCATATTGGCTGCAATGATTTCCTTCAATAGTATGATGCCCACTATTATGCACTCTGGGGGCAGTCTCATTAACCCATACATTATCCTCCATATCGACAAACAGTTCAATTGCAAATAAACCTGAACTATTTAATGCTTTGGCAAGTTTTATGGCAATTGCTTCTACCACCCAAACTGTTTTTTGAGGTAATATTGCCGGACTGATTTGATAATCTAGTAAATTAAGAAAAGGATTAACCATCATCTCTGCTATAGGGTAGGGGCGTATTTCTCTTTTGTCGTTTATAGCAACAATCATTGCAATTTCCTTTTTAATGTCTACTTTCTTTTCTAGAACACAAGGTGCATCAAAAGCTAATGGTAAATCATTCGAATTGTTTAGTACCTGCACTCCTTTTCCGTCATAACCACCCTCCGCTAGTTTATGAACTGCGGGTAAGAAGTTAAGTTGATTGTTGATTTCATTTTTATTTTGTGTAACAATAAAGTCTGAGCTAGGTATTTCGTGGTCTTTATAGAACTGCTTCTGTAGAATTTTATTTTTAATTATTCGGATGGCAGATGGCTTAGGATAAATTTTAACCCCTTCATTTTCTAGTTTCTCTAAAGCATCTACATTAACTGATTCAATTTCAATAGTAATTGCGTCTAAATTTTTCCCAAATGAATATACATCTTCAAATTTGGTAAAATCACCCTTGGTAAAATGATGACAAAGATGCGCTGCAGGGCAATTCGGATCATTTTCTAAAACAAATGTTTCAACTGTATAATTTGCGGCTGCCTGCAATAACATTCGGCCTAATTGGCCACCTCCTAATATTCCAACTTTCATTAATAAAGGGTTGTTTTAAGTTTAAAGGAAACCTTTTTTTCTAACAAACATTATAGCACGAAGATAATTAACGAGTATGAATTTTTAGACGTTATTATTTTTAGCGCCTAAATTCAGGCCGTTATTAGAATTGGATATTTTAAAGTCTTTTGTTGCAAGTATTATAGCTTTACTGGAAGAGAAAATTTCCCTGTTAATATTGAATAGTGTAGCAATATCTTTTACATCTAATTTTTGAAGACCTGCATGATTGTAAAACGCTATTAGCTTATTCTCAAATGCTTTTTCTGTAAAGTTCAATATATTATCTAAAAAATCTGCAGCCTCTTTTTCCAAAAAACTTTGGAATATGTCACTATGAAATTGAGTTTGTTCAACGACTAACTGCTGGTAAAGTTTATATTTCGTTTCATTGATAGAATTTCCGAGTTCTTTAATGTCGGTATAAATATCTTTCATACTTTTTGCCGCATACATTGCATTTCTAATCGCTTCCATTAATTGGTTAGCTCTGATTAAATAATTAGACGCATTTTCTTGCATAATCATTTTTGCATAAAATGTATGTATTTCGCCTGCAGCCTTTTTTAGTCGGTTGTATTTTTCTTCATGTGTAAAAGGATTGATGAGGATTTGTTCAGATTCAATTGCGTTATGATATCCTTTGTCAATTGTTTTAGTTCCGGCAATTTTAAAAGTACTCATGTTTACAAGAAGTACTCTGTTTATAAACAGGCCGACTTCTTTTTCTAACATTTCCAATGCGGTGTTGGCGATTTCATAATTAGCATGGGGTAAAAAGATGGTTGCAGTGGTAGGAGGTTCATTGAACCTTTTTTCTAAAAATGTGCCAAAGTTTCGAAGGAAGAAGTAAAAGATAAACACTCCAACGATGTTTATAAAAGTTTGAAATGCCACTAAAACAAAAATAGGGTCATGGATTCCTATATAAGATTGGATAAATTGAGTAATGGAAGTTAAAAACAAGTATCCAAAAATTGAAGTAAACAAATTGAACAGATTGTTGCCCAGTGCAACTCTTTTTTTTGCAGGGGAACCTCCAATGGAACCTATAAATAGTTTAACTGTAGTGCCTAGTTCGGCTCCTAAAACAATTGCAATAGCAGTTTCAATTGGAATTATTTGGGCATAAAGTGCACTTAAAACCAATACTACTGTTGCAGAGCTGGTTTGAATAATTGCAGTAATTGCAAACCCCATTAAAACAAATAAAATCCTGTTATATAGCAAAAAAGACGAAAGATCGATATGCTTGATTATTCCGTCCATGCTTACTTTCATGAATTGTAGACCTAATAATAGTAATCCAAATCCAAGGAAAGTTCCTGCAATTTTATATAGTTTTTGTTTGTTTCTGAAAAGAGTAACGGAAATACCTGCAATAGCAATTATGGGAAATGTAATACTATTCAACTCCATTTTAAATCCTAACAATGCGACAAGCCAACTATTAAATGTGCCGCCGATATTAGCTCCTAAAACCACTGCCAATGCATTTTGCATGGTCAAAATGCCAGCACCTACAAAAGATAGTACCAATAGGTTGACGATAGAGCTGCTTTGAAAAATGGCTGTTAAAATGGTGCCACTTAAAATTGCTATGAATTTATGCTTAGTACTTTTCTGTAGAAATAGTTTAAATGATCTGCCCTCCAGCTGTTTCAAGAAATTTTCAATTAGAAACATGCCATAGAGAAAAAGCCCTAGACCGGCAAGAAGCATCCAAATATCTGCAGATATCATGTAATAAAGATACAGCTGCTTTATGCAAAAAAATATTAAAGTGTTGGTAAACTATTCCAATCTGCCTTTTTTACCGCATAAACAAAGTTTAGCGTAGGTGTTTCACCAAAATATTGTATCTCTTCTTCTCCTATTTTAGAAGCGCCAATTTTTTCAATTGCTTTTTGCGAACGAATATTTCCAGCACCGATATTAAAGATAACTGTATCTACATAGTTAAAAGCGTATTGAATCATTAAGCTTTTTGCAGATCTATTGTAAGGCTTACCCCAGCATGACCTTGCATAAAAAGTATACCCAATTTCAATACTGCTATTCGCTTCATTTAAATGGCAAAATCGGCTACTGCCTATTGGTGTGCCGGTTTTTGTATCAACAACAATAAAAGCTCCATTTGATTCTATAGCACCTTTAAAAAAGGTTTCAAATACTTCTTTTTTATATCTAAGCTTATTGGGGTGTTGCTCCCAAATAAGTGGATCAGATGCAACGGAATACAATATTTCGAAGTCTTGTTCTTTAAGTGGGTGAAGTGTGACCCATTCATTTGAAAGTGATATAGGCTGAAGATCCGTTCATGTTAATTTATA
>JBIIAP010000244.1:0-4118 GCA_044239855.1 Sediminibacterium sp.
TCCGAAAATTTGCGAACGTTGCAAAACAATCCATTTGCAAAACAATGGATTATTACGCAAACGGAGGGCATGAATAATTGGCTGAAATATAGCATTGCCAATCAACTTGGAATAGCTGCCAATATACAGTTTTATAGGCCCAATGATGTGTTGGCAATAGTATTTAGGATGACCGGTAGTTTAGATAAAAAAATACTGGATCAGGAAACCATGAAATGGTGTTTATATAATCTGTTAGATGACCCATCCTTCATTGCGCAGTATCCTGGTATTAGTCAATATTATATAGATAACAACATTAAAAAAATTGCGTTGGCCAATGAGTTGGCAGATTTATTTGATCAATATCAATTATATCGTCCAGAAATCATACAAGAATGGAATAAAGAACTTGCGGTTCCTAATAACACTTCCGAATGGCAAAAGCATTTGTGGATTTTATTAAAAGAACGCTTGCAAGCCGCTTATCAAGATAAAACAGAAATGGGGCAAAAGCTTCGCAATTCATTAAGCGACCCTTTGTTTAAACAAGCTATTCAAACTAAAATACCCGCTTTACATTTTTTTGGTTTGGCTATTATTGCCCCTTTTTATTTGAATTTATTGAATGAGTTGGGAAATGTAATTGACATATATTTTTATATGACCAACCCTGCTCCCGAACAATATTGGCTAGAAGACAAATCCGAAAAACAAATTGCCCGACTAAGTGCAAAAAACAAAATCAACAACACATCAGATGAACATGTATTAGTGGGGAACGATTTATTACTTAACTGGGGTTCTATTGTAAAAAACACGTACACGTTGTTGTTTGAGAAAGAAGAAATCATCAACAACTATAATGAGTTATTGGTTCGACCCGATCAGGAACCTCCGCAGCTAATCAAAAAAATACAAGCAGATATATACCATAATACCCCTAATGCATTAACCAATGGATATGAACCGCATAACATTAAAGATGGTTCTGTAACCATCAATGGTTGTTATACGCCACTGCGGGAAGTAGAAGTCTTTTATAATTATTTGGTAGCATTGATAGATAAACAGGGCGTACAATTATCGCCGCGCGATATAGTTGTAATGGTTTCAGACATAGATTATTATGCCCCATTTATACATGCAATATTCGGGAACAGCAAAAATGCATTTCCTTATAAAATTGCGGATGAAACAGTTACTACCGGCAATAACATGTTTGCCGCTTTAAAAGCCATATTAAATATGGATGATCAAACCCTAAAGGCCGAAGATGTATTAGACTTGTTGGGCTATACCTATATAAAAAACAGATTTAAAATACAATCGATTAAAAACATTCGTCAGGCAGTTAGAGAAGCCGGTATTTTTTGGGGAGATGAAGGCCGGGAAGCAGATGCAACCTATGTGGTGAGTTGGAAATACGGATTAAACAAAATGTTGTACGGGTTATGTATTGCAGGCGCCCCTAACGATTTTGTACAGGATGCTCATACGTTGATTCCATTAGATACCGCGGAAGGTGCCGAAGGTTTTGAGCGGATTAAACTGATTCACTTTTATCAAATACTTACCCACTATATTCAAGAACGGAAAACCGACAAAACCATTGCAGAGTGGGCGCAATATTTAAAAAATTTAATGGAAGACATGGTTTTTCAGTCTGCCGAAAAAGAAGACGAAGACCACCCTGTGTTTGTAGCGTTTATTGAAAACCTAATTGAGTTAGATGAACATGCCAATGTAAAAATTAGTTTCGATGTGTTCCGACATAGTTTGATAACCCGCTTAGATTTGGAAAGAAAATCGCATTCATTTTCTACGGTTGGCATTACTTTTTGTTCTTTCGTGCCAATGCGAAGCATTCCATTTAAAGTAGTAGGATTATTAGGCATGAACTTCGATAAGTTTCCGCGTAAGGAAACGCCATTGAGTTTTAGCTTGATGCAAAAAGAAAAACGAATAGGCGACCGAAATCCAAAAGAAAACGACAAGCATTTGTTTTTAGAAACACTGTTAAGCGCAGAGGAGTATTTATACATTAGTTTTATATCTAAAGACAGTAAGGATGGCAGTGATTTGCCGCCCTCTTCTTTGGTAGATGAACTCATCGACTATACCGCCAAAGCCATCAACATTGATTCAGAAGAGCTTAAAAAGAAATGGATAACCGTTCATCCGCTACATGGCTTTAGTAAAAAATATTTTAATGATTCCGGTTTAATCAATTACCTCAGTGAATCATATTTTAAAACCAATAGCGCATTACCGGCTACACAAACCACCAACACACAGGGTTTGAATTTTGATGAGATAAAACTGAATGATTTCATTGCGTTTTTTCATAATCCCCCTAAATACTTTCTTAACAAACGATTGAATATATATTACAAAGAAGAAGAAGAAAACATTTCGGAAAGTGAGCCTTTTGATATTAATCAACTAGAAAAATGGATCATTAATAATGAGTTGATTTATTTGCCTTATGATCAACAAGAAAACTATATAACGCAAAAGAAATTGTCGGGAAAACTACCCCTGGCCAACATGGGTAAAGTAGTAGTGAAACAGATGGCAGAAGAATTGGTCAACATAAAAAATGTTTTTCAGCTGAGTATTGCCGATAAAAACCATCAGCCCATAGATATTCAATTAACGATAGACCACAGTACTATTAAAGGGACAATTGAAGAAATGTATGATCAGTCGCTTGTGTCGGTATGTAATTCTAAAAACTTTCAAAAGTATATTATAAGAGCATACCTCAAATATTTGTTGCTAAAAGCCAGCAATATACATGCAGAAATGCTATTTATCTGGAAGGGTAGCGAACACGCAGAAGTGTTAGATGCTAATTTTATGAGTCAGCAAGAAGCAATTAGCCTGTTAACCGAAATGGTGCAATATTTTAAAGCGGGCAACGACGACTATTTTTATTTCTATCCAGCTTTGGCAAAGAAAAAATATACCGTAAACACACACGAACAGTTTATGAAATTGTATGAAGCCGCAATAAATAATGCCAGAAATTTTGATTTTAATGACGACTATTTAAATAAAGCGGTTGAACACGGTTTTTTTGCCGAAACAAATTATACCACATTAACCAATAATGTTGCCAATATATTTGCCCCATTAAAAAAGCGGTTCCCACATTTATTCGAATAAATTAATTGAATTAAAACATATTTATGCCACCTGTAATACATGAAAATTTTAATCCGGTTACTGTTGAATTAGCTGATAGTAATTTAATTGAAGCGAGTGCCGGTACCGGGAAAACCTTTTCTATTGCTTTGTTAGTAATAAGATTGGTAATCGAAAAAAACATGCCGATTGCTAATATTCTTATGGTAACATTTACCAATGCCGCTGTTGCAGAATTAGAAGTTCGTGTGAGAGCCTTTGTAAGAAAAACGCTCCAGTTGGCACAAAGCGGTAATTATGCGTTGCATCCCGAAGACCCTTTGTCGACTATCATAAATAATGCCAATCATCATCAACAAATACCAATCCATGTAATTATTGAAAGATTAAAACAAGCAGAAGTATTATTAGATGAAACGGCTGTAATGACGATTCATGGATTTTGTCAGAAAACCCTTGCAGAATTTTCTTTTGAAACACAACAATTATTTGGTTCTATTACAATAACCCCGGATGAGTTAAATGAAATTTTAGTAGACTATTTGAACGAATGGTGGAGAAAAAACATTACAACTATTGAGGTGGATTTGTTGGAGGAGCTTATGAGTAATGGATTAAACAGAGACTATCTGATAGAGGGTATTCATAAAGTAATAGGCGGACAAAAAATATATGATGCCGAAAATATACCCGCCAATTATTTAAATGCTGCACATCATTTGCAGCTACAAACACAATTGAATACTCATTATAAAACGATTGATGATTGTACCGAAAGCATCAAAAATGATTTATTAGCAGATTTTGAAAAATACAAGCAAATCATAGTCAATAAGAAAGAATCGAGCCATGAATATAAGGCCTACGGAAAAGCAATAGTAAGCAATGATATAGATTTGTTGGTAGCAGTAATACAAGTAAAATGCGACAATGTTTATACCTCCAAAATATTTTCCGAAAACATTGTTACACAAGCAAAGTTAATGGTG
>JBIIAP010000045.1:0-13167 GCA_044239855.1 Sediminibacterium sp.
CGCCGTAGTGCGACCTGTTGGTATCAAATAGAACAATTCATCAGTATTCATTTCAGCGCCGTAGGTGCGACCTGTTGGTAGCAAATAAAGCAATTCATCAACATTCATTTCAGCGCCGTAGGTGCGACCTGTTGGTATCAAATAGAACAATTCATCAGTATTCATTTCAGCGCCGTAGGTGCGACCTGTTGGTATCAAATAAAACAATTCATCAATATTCATTTCAGCGCCGTAGGTGCGACCTGTTGGTAGCAAAGAATATCAAACATGCCATCACAAAACCCCGTAGGGGTGACCTGTTAATAATTATTAATTGATAATGGATAATTGGTAATTTATAATGTATAATTCAATTTTGAATTTTTACTTTTGAATTTCTATGGCTTATAAACAACATCTTTCAAAAGACAAAAAGCTGGCAAAAATAATTGGCAATGATTCGCATCAGCTTGTTATGCAGAAAAACATTCCGCTGCGATTAATGGCCAGTATATTAAGTCAGCAGTTAAGTACCAAAGTAGCAGCTGTTATTTATACAAGATTCATTGCATTATTTAATGGGAAAGAACCCAAGCCTCAACAGGTATTAGATACGCCCAATGAAACACTTAGGGCAATAGGTTTAAGTAATGCCAAAGTAGGCTATGTAAAAAATGTGGCGGAATTTTGTTTAGAAAATAAGATCAATGATCGGGCATTGCAAAAATTATCGAACGAAGCAATCATTGATCTTTTTGTGCAAATAAAAGGAGTAGGGAAGTGGACGGTAGAAATGTTGTTGATGTTTAGCCTGGGGCGAGAAGATGTATTTGCGGTGGATGATTTAGGCATACAACAAGCCATGATAAAACTATACCAATTAGATGTTGCCGATAAAAAAGCAATGAAAACCAATATGCTGCAAATTGCTGAAAAATGGAGCCCTTACAGAACCTATGCCTGTTTGCATTTATGGAAGTGGAAAGATCAGTAGTATTGCTGTGATTAATTATTAATTAACAGCTATGCCGAATTTCTCCCCGCATTAATTATTCCGAACATGCTTCTGGTAACCAACTTTTCATAAACCATTTTTTGCTCATTGGTTAATGTTTGATTATGCAATTGATGCAATGCATATTGTTGAATAGTTAACAGGGGCAATACAATTTTATCTCTCATTAAAATAGACGCTCTCCCGGTTGGATCTTCTTGCATTAACTGTTGATTCCCTGCTAATGTTAATACCAACTGCTCCGTTAAATCAAACTCATTCTTTATCATCTCCCAAACAGGTCCATAAGTAGGATCGTTTTTAATATATGCGGTTAAAGGAAAAAAAGATTTCAGCATACTCATCATGCTATTATCTATAAGTGTTCTAAAAAACAATACATTGTTGAATAAAGACTGAACAGCTTCCCATTTACCGGCATCTTTCATTTTTTGTAGCGCAGTACCTACTCCAAAAAATCCGGGAACGTTTTGTTTTAACTGACTCCAACTTCCTACAAATGGTATGGCTCTTAAATCCTCAAACCTTAACTGGTCTGCATTGCCCCTTTTACCGGGTCTGCTGGCAATATTACTTTTGCTGTAATAATTCAACGGACTGAACTGCTGCATATAGGTAAGAAAATGCGGATGCTCTTTAAATGATTGATATACTCCATGACTGATAGCCCCCAACTGGTCTAAAATATTTCTATCAGCAATTGATAATTGCGTTCTACTCTCAGAAAAAATGGTATTCGATATGCCGGCACTTAGCAATTGTTCTAAATTGTATTGAGACGATTGTATCGTGCCAAAATTAGACGTAATCGTTTGCCCCTGAATGGTTAATTGTATTTCCTCATTCTCAATATTATTACCCAATGAAGCATAAAATTGATGCGTTTTTCCTCCACCTCTGGATGGCGGCCCACCTCTGCCATCAAAAAATTTCACTTTAATGTCATATTTTCTTGAAATAGTAGTTAGTTGTTCTTTAGCAGTATAAATGCTCCAATTAGCTTGTAAATAGCCGCCGTCTTTAGTGCCGTCACTAAACCCAAGCATGATGGTTTGATGTTGATTTCTTTGCGTTAAATGATTTTTATAGATGGGCAAATTATACAAACAATCCATAATTCCTTCCGCCTCTTTTAAATCATCAATAGTTTCAAATAGCGGCACAATATCCACCGTTAAATGATTGGTATCCCATCCACAAAGTTTGAATAAAGTAAATACTTCCATTACGTTCAACGCAGTTTGACAATTGCTGATTACATATCTATGACAACCTGCTTCCCCATTAATTTGTTGGATGGTGTGAATGGCAAAAATACTTTCGAGGGTATCTTTAGAAATCGCTTCAGCCACATCCTTGGTTTCTATAACCCTATTAATATTACAAAGTGCGGTAATTTTTGCTGATTCCTGAAGGGTAGCATAGTTGTCAGGTAATATACCCGTTCCTCCATTATTGCGCAAGGTTTGGTCGATATCGCTCAACACTTTTGTATGAATTCTGCTGTCTTGTCGAATGTCTAGTGAGGCAAACCAGGTGCCAAATATTTTAACTTTATTGATCAAGCTATCTACCCGACTACTAAAAAGACTATGATGTTGTTCAACTAAAAGCGATTTAATAGCGGTTAATTTCTGTAAGAGCTCATCTTTGTGAATGCGTTTGCTGTCTTTGGGTCTGAAAACATTTTCATACAATTGTTCTTCCAGTTGATTCACTAATACATCTACTCCTGCAAAAGTTAATCTGCGTTTCAGTTTTCGTATGTCTCTGTAATAACAAACTATAATTGCACTGCGGAGAGATGCTGCTACTTTTAAAGTAGTAGCCGCATTTACAAATGGATTGCCATCTCTGTCTCCGCCCGGCCAAAATCCTAATTCAATAAAAGGATTATTCGCTTCATAGTTCCCATCAAAAATATCTTTTTGAATAAAGTTGTAGATATTGCCGATCGACTTATACAGTATGTTTTCTAAATACCACATTAAGTTAATGGCCTCATCTAATGGAGTAGGTTGTTTTTTATTGAAGAAGGGTGTAATGCCTAGTTGTTGAATATATTGATTAATGGTTTGAAATTCATTTTTTGCTATGGCTTCTCCCAAATCATGTATAATCCCTAATACACTACCCGGATAAAACTGCGTAGGATGAGCAGTTAATACCACACGTACTTTAAAATTGCTCAGCTTTTCTTTAAGCGCAGGAATTTTGCCTGCATAATATGCCTCATTGTACAACGCCTTTAAACTCCCTGCCCCATTAATATTGTGAACTGTTTCAAAAGCGGCATCTTCAATGGCATCAAATAAGACCACCTGCCGTTCAATATATTGAACGAATTTGAATAATCTGCTGATTTTATCGGCATCGGTTTTTACTGAAGTATGCTTTTCAAAGAACTGATCAATAATTTCCATCGGTTCTTTTCCGAGCTGATAGCCATCTAAACAAGCTTGCAATAAAATGGGTAAAAGCGCACCCACATTTGCTATTCCTGAAAAAGGGAGGGCAGCAAATAAACTATTATAAATGGTGTACTTGTCGGTAACATTCCACTTGAAATGCTGTATATTGTTGGAAGAAGGCATATGATAAAAATGTAAGGTACAAAATAACCCTGTTTGTTCTATTTTATTCAAGGTATTGATTGAAAAAATAAAAATCATCTAACAGTAAACCTTTTATAGTTGAAACCATCTAATAATAAAATTGCAAAACTCTAATTTTTAAGCGAATGGAGGATCAGGAGATACTGATTCAATTTAATCAGGCAGCAACAAAAGAAGCAGCATTTACCCAACTGGTAGCTAAATATCGGGAGCGATTGTATTGGCATATCAGAAGGCTGATTGTTGATCATGATGATACGGATGATGTGTTACAGAATACCTTTTTAAAAGTATGGAAAGCATTGGCTGGCTTTAAAGAACAAAGCCAGTTATATACCTGGCTTTACAGAATAGCAACCAATGAGAGCCTTAGTTTTATCGAACAAAAGCAGAGAAAAAGCACATTGAGTTTTGATGACATGGCAGAAGCTTTGAGTAATCAACTAAAAGCAGACAGTCATTTTGATCCAAACAGACTAGAATGGAAATTACAAATTGCTATACAGCAGTTGCCCGAAAAACAAAGAATTGTATTTGGACTCAGATATTTTGATGAGATGAGTTACGATGAAATGAGCGAGGTGTTGGGCACCAGCACAGGCGCTTTAAAAGCCAGTTTTCATCATGCCGTAAAAAAAGTGGAAGAATTTATAAAAAACAATTAAACCTAATTCATTGGAATAGGTCAAAATAATGTACATGAGCAACAATAAAAACATAGAACAGGAATTAAATGAAATTGCACCGTTGTTGAACCAGCTTACTAAAACACCGGTACAGGAAGTGCCTGCTGATTACTTCAAACAATTTAAAGTGCAAGTTTCAGCAGAACAGGCTCTAGTGAAAAAAATCATCTGGAAGAAGTGGGTAGCGTATGCTGCTGCTGCGGTTTTTGCAGGGTTAATGATTCATACAGGGTGGAGATTTAACCAGCCAAAAGACTTTCCATTTGATTATGATCGATATGCCAATGTGGATGTAGCCAAAGAATTGAATAATATTTCGGATGAAGAGTTACAGGAATATTTAAATACTTCCAATACGTTATTGGGGGCTGGCAGCAATATATTGATAGAGGAAGAAACAGGATACTACGAAGTAGGTGATAATGAAAAGTCACCGGCTAATCTTAAATAAGTAAGCATAAAAACTATAATAATTAATCAACAAATAAAATCAATCATTTATGAAAAAGCTTTTAGTTATTGCAATATGCTGGTTAGGCTTACTGCCTGCAATGGCACAGGAAAATCAATTACCTCCGCCACCACCGCCTCCCGGTAAGGAAAATAAAATGAATGTAGAGGCATTAAAAGTGGCATTTATAACCCGACAATTAAATTTATCGGTTGAAGAAGCGCAGAAATTCTGGCCGGTACATAATGCTTATACCAATGAGTTAAAAAATGCGCGAAAAGACAATATGAATGATGAATTACTATTTGAGGAGAAAGTGTTGGGTATTCGTAAAAAATACAGCATTGACTTTAAAAAGATTTTGAATAATGAGGAGAGAGTAAATAAAATATTCAAGTCGGAGAAACAGTTTGGACACATGGTGGGCAGAGAAATCATGGGTAGAAAAGGCATCGAAGGCAGAAGAACAGATGGATTTACACCTACTGATAGAATGGAAATGCAAAAAAAGATCTTGGAACAAAGAAGAAAAAAAATTGGTCAAAAATGGGATCGCGCACCACAGTCACCAGATAATAAAGAGGTTCCTGATAAGTCGAATATGCCAGAAAACGATGAAATTAACTAGTATGAATAGGGGCGGAGATATCGTGATAAAATAAAAATGTCCAGTGTTGTTGGTGGGCTTGTTCCCACCACAACCTTCTTAATTCCATACATTTCTTTCCATCGAAATCATATTTAGCCACGAATCGGCTCTTCATTTGTTGCAATTGAGGTGCATCATCTCCGCCAAAAAAAACAACTTCCCCTTCGTCCTCTATCCAAAAAACCTGATGAAATTTACTGTGCGCACCGGTTAATTCATATCTAATATAATGATCAATATAACCTGCATCATCCGCTAACCACACAACTTTGCTAAAATCTTCCAGCAATGAAAAATCTGTTGTTACATAAGAGGCGCTTCCTACCCCCATTGCATAGTCGTACTCTCTTTGCTGAATATAATAAGTAGCGTAAGGGAAAGCAATAAACTGTTCGCCTGTTGCTTCATTTCTGGTGGTAATACCTCCTGCATGATCTTTATGTAAATGACTCATTAATACTTTGGTAACCTGCGATGGATTAATACCTGCTTGTTGCAGGTTATGATGTAATTGAGAACTGCCATCTGGCAAATTGTAGCCCAAACCGGTATCAATTAAAATAATGTCTTTGGAGGTAATGATTACAAATGGTTGAATCTCTACCAATAAGCTACCAATAGGCCTATTATTTAATTCTTCCGAACCAGTATCGAATGGAACAAATACTTTTGACTGATCTATAGTAAAACTGCCTTCAGAAAGCGGAATAATTTTCAAGTATGTTTAATTTTGACTTTTGATTTTTGCCTTTTGACTTTTTATCTCAGTACCATTTGTCGGTCTGCATCTAATCTTAATAGAATAAACAACAAAATTGTAAACGACACCAACGAGGAACCACCATAACTAATTAGCGGCAGTGTAACACCCGGTGATGGGAATAGTCCCAGCGTCATACAAATATTGAAGGCAATATGAAAGAAGAAAATACTGGCTACACAGTAAGCATATACTCGGCTGAAGGTACTTCGTTGTCGTTCGGCAATGGTAATAATCCGCATGAGCAGGGTCAGATAAATAATGAGAAAGATGATACTGCCCACAAAACCAAATGCCTCACCTAAGGAGGCGAAAATAAAATCAGTATGTTGTGCGGGAACATATTTTCCTCTGGTTTGAGTGCCCTTTAAAAAGCCTCTTCCCCAAAAGCCACCGGAACCAATCGCAATTTTACTCTGGCGCACGTTGTAATCATCCGGCTTCTTAGGTGTTTTGTCTGTTTTTTTAGCCGAGCGAACATTTTGGCTGCAATCATAGTCTTTGCCAAAAGCGCTGTAAACCCGGGCACTTTGATAGCATTCCAACACATTGTTAAAAATAAATGGAACTGCAAAACGCTGAATGCCCACACATAAAAACCATATCCCAACAATGAGGAATAATGGTGCAGAGGTTCTTTTCAATACTTTTCTGATAGAAAGCATGAAAATAATGGCCAATGCAGATAGGATAATGGCTAGTGTATTGGGTTCAATCAGTAATGTTGAAATGATTAATACTACAAACGAGAAGGCAATAATCATTAGTGTAGGCGGGAATCCTTCTCTGTACATAACCAGAAAGAATGAAAAATATACCAATGCCATACCTGCTTCGTGCTGTATCACAGAAATAAAAGCAGGTAATAAGCTGATGAATCCGCCTATTATCTGGGATCTTAACTTAGTAATATCTGTTTCTTGTTGCGATAAAAACTTGGCCAAGGCCAATGCGGTAAATACTTTACAGATTTCAACCGGTTGTAGATTGAAGCCGCCTGCAATAGGAATCCAACTTTTTGAACCACTTATACTTTTACCAAATATAAAAGTGGAAAGCATCAATAAAATACCCAAAATATAGGACAGATTAGCGAAAGCAGTAAAGAGTTTACTATCTGTTAACAATATGGTGGTTGCAATTACCATGCATAATGCTGCAAATATTAATTGTTTACTGTAATTTGTTTTAGCACTTAAAAATGTTTGAAACCAATTCGTATCTAATCGATACTCAATCATAAAAATACATAAGATACCAATAGTAACTAAAATGGCATAGAGCCAAATAACACCAAAATCTACCCCCTGAGAAATATTGTTTTGTCTATTCATGATTATGGCTTTGAACTATCCCTTCTTTTTTTCTTATCATCGTTAAGTATCAAAGAGGATTTTATAGGTTCTTTATTATCTTCTTTTTTATTGTTGGTTGGCTTTTTTGTGGTAGCTGCTGCCTGACTATGTTTTGTGTACCATTTTTTAATTGCATCAGGTATCAGGTTCATTTTAGATACCTCTTCAATTCTGGTTAAACCTTCTTTACTAATGGTATCATTCAGGTATTTCTCCATAATGAAGCCTGCAATGGGCCCGGCTGCTACTGAACCGTAACCTCCATTTTCTACAACTACTGCCACTGCAATTCTTGGGTTATCTTTTGGGGCAAATGCCACAAATAGTGAGTGGTTATCTCCATGTGGGTTTTGTGCAGTTCCTGTTTTAGCGCAATATTCAATGCCCGGAATTTTAATGTAGGCAGCTGTTCCATAAATAGTTACATCGTGCATACCGTCTACCACTGCCTGATAAGCAGTATCGGCAATACGAGTTACCACATGTTTGTTGCGATATTTAGCCAACATTTTAGTTTCAACCTCTGATTCATTCTCAATACTGTCTACAAAATGTGGCGGAAAATAATGCCCTCTATTGGCTATAATGCACATTATATTGGCCATTTGTATGGGGGTGGCCGTCATTCTATCTTGTCCTATGCCTAATGTTAAAATACTGCAACTATTCCATCTATTAGCACCAAAATAGTTATTGTATTTACTTACGTCCGGTATATTCGCTTTGTCTTCACTAGGCAAATCAACCTCCAATGTTCTACCCAAACCAAATGCATTCATGTATTCCTTCCACTTTATATAACCCTGAGCGGCATTGCCATACAGTTTATTGTCGATTGCTTTTCTAAAAATATCCGAAAAGTAGGAGTTACATGAATTGGCCAACGCCAACCTAAGATTGGCAGCATGTCCGGGATTGCTGTGCTCACATCTTACATAAACACCATTGCAGGCGCCATACCCGCCACTGCAAGGAACGCCATAATTAGGGGTAATCAAACCCTGGTCAAGCGCAACCAATGCCCCCAACGGCTTAAAAGTTGACCCCGGAGGATATTGGCCTTTAATCGCTCTGTTGTACATTGGCCTAGAAGTGTCCATCACCATATATCCCCAGTTTTTCTTTCTTTGATTTCCTGTTAATACATTGGGGTTATAGGTAGGGCTGGATACCATTGCAATAATTCCACCTGTTTTAGGGTTGATCGCTACGGCACTCCCAATTTTATTTTGCAATAATTTTTCAGCCAACTGTTGAATTTCAACATCAATGCTGGTAAATAAATTTTTACCGGCAATAGGCACCGTATCATACTTGCCTTTTTCGTAAGTACCTTGTATTCTACTCTTGTTATCTCTGATGTATCGCTTAATACCTCGTTGACCCATCAGAATTTTTTCATAGGTCTTTTCTAAACCACTCATGCCCGCATAGTCGCCCATTTCATAACCATCTGCTTTGTTTTTTTTAAGAAATGTGGTGTCCACTTCGGCAATATATCCAAGCAATTGGGCGGCTGTGTTATAAGGGTAGGTTCTTACTGAACGTTCACTCAGGGCAAAACCAGGAAACTTGTACATGTTTTCATAAAGTTTCGCATATACATCTGGCCCTAAAATCGGCTCAAAAATACTTGGTTTTACACCTGTGTTTTTGATGATGGCTTCTTTAATTCTTCGCTTAAATTCTATAGTATCAATTCCTATGATGTTACATAAGAAAGCAGTATCCGTTCCTCTGGTTTCGTAAGGCGTTACAATCAGGTCAAAGCTGATAACGTTTTCCAGCAATGCTTTTTTATTCCTGTCATAAATAATCCCCCTATCGGGATAAATAATTTTCCTGTACACTGCATTACTTTCTGCAGCCATTTTGTATTTGGAGGAAAATATTTGCAGGTTGATTAATTGTAATACAATTACAATAAATACACTCGTAAAAATGATTTGTATTACTGTTCCGCGACTTTGATTAAATACAGACATAAATATAACACCGTCGATTAAACCGACAATAGCGAAATTAAGAATTAAGCAGTAAGAAATAGCGATAATTTGTTGTATTCTATAATTGCGCTATATATCAACCATTCATGCGGTACCTTCCTTTTCTACTGACCAACATTTCAGCCACAAAAATCAGTAATATACTAATCCCTGTTGTACTGATAACTTTTCCTAAAAAATAGCCGAAACTGCCAAATTGAAGCCATTCCAATAATACCAGATAAAAATGATGAATGAAAGTTAATATACTTACATATACTGCGTAAGGAGCCCATCCCATGCTGGTTATACTGGGTTCAATATAGCTTTGCTCTGTACTCTCATGTGGAATTAATATAGTAAGCACATAAGGTCTGGCATAAGCTAACAGCACACAGGCAGCCGCATGCAAACCGGTTGTTCCGGTAAACAGGTCATAAAAAAGTCCAAAGAAAAAAGCGACTACCATTAACCCAATTCTCGACATTTTAAAGGGCAACCATACGATGTATAAAAAATATATATAAGGTACAATGAACTGATGCAAAGGAGGAACTTCATTTAGAATAAATACCTGAATTCCAATGAACAGCACAAAACGGATAATATTTTTTACTAATGGACTCATTGTATTTTAGTACTGTTTTCTAATTCAGTTTGCTCATTGTAACGAACATTATCTATTACGTTGGCAAATTGAATATTGTAAAAGTTAGTAGATGTTTTCACTTTTAATACATAATAGTTACTTGCCGGGTCTAACGCAACTTCAGAAATAGTACCAATCATTAAATTAGAGGGAAAATTTGCAGAATAATTACTGGTTAGCACGGTATCTCCCTTTACTATTTTGGTGCTCCTGGTTATGTTTTTTAGAATTAAATAAGAAGGGTCGGCTCCGTCCCATTCAACACTTCCGGTTGTGTGGTCTTTTTTAAGCATAGCACTTACTCTGCTGTTGCGATGCAGTAAGCTCATTACCTTACTAAAATTTTCAGTAGTTTCAACCACTACGCCCACAATTCCGGTGGCGCTAACAACAGCCATTCCTTTTCTAATACCTTGCTTGGCTCCTCTTTCCAGCATTAGATAATTATTCTGCTGGCTAAATGAATTGCCTACCACTTCTGCAGGCAAATAGGTGTATTTTCTATATAAACCGGTCGAGTCTTTTAGCGTGGTATCTGTGGCGTTAATAACTTTAGTAGGATTTAGCTGAAAGTTGGCTGATAATGCATCTCTCAACTTTGAATTCTCCTCTGCCAGTAAGCGATTGGTTTCATAAAGTGAGAAATAACTTTTCAAACTATTGTACCTGCTATTGATGGATCCGGTAAACTCATTGCTAATATCAGCAACAAAGGTCTCATGCGTTTTACTGGAGGTGGTTAATAATTGAATACTAATTACCTGTAGTAGTAAAAAACAGATAAGATTAACATATTGCTGTAAAAAAATGAGTATGTTTTTCAAGGTATCAGTCTATGTTTCTATCTCATGATGAATGGAAAGTGCTGATAATTTTTCAGTGCGATTCCTGTACCTCTAACCACACTTTTCAATGGATCATCGGCAACATGAACAGGTAACTTGATTTTAGCACTTAAACGCTTATCTAGTCCGCGTAAAAGCGCACCACCTCCGGTTAAATACAATCCTCTTCTGTATATATCAGCTGCTAATTCCGGCGGTGTAGTTTCTAAAGCTTTTAGTATAGCTTCTTCTATTTTAAAGATGCTTTTATCAAGGGCTTCAGCAATCTCCTGATAACTTACCATGATTTGTTTAGGGATACCTGTTACCAAATCACGACCATTAACTGGTATATCTTCCGGAGGATTATCTAAATCCTTCATAGCAGCACCTACATTAATTTTAATTTGCTCTGCTGTACGCTCACCAATCAATAAACTATGGTATCTTCTCAACGCTTCCATAATATCGGCAGTAAATTCATCTCCTGCAATACGAATACTCTGGTCGCAAACTATGCCTGCAAGTGCAATTACGGTAATACCGGTAGTACCTCCGCCAATATCAATGATCATGTTTCCTACTGGCTCTTCTACATCAATTCCAATTCCTAAAGCAGCCGCCATCGGCTCATGTATCATGTAAACCTCTTTGGCTCCGGCTTGCTCCGCACTATCTCTAACAGCACGCTTTTCTACTTCTGTAATAGAAGAAGGAATACAAATCACCATCCTCCAACTTGGCGGAAACAATGGCTTCTTAGGATAAACCATTTTAATCAATTCCCTGATCATTAATTCCGCAGCGTTAAAATCTGCGATTACGCCATCTTTAAGCGGACGAATGGTTTTAATGCTTTCATGGGTTTTCTCGTGCATCATTAATGCCTTCTTTCCAACAGCAATAACCTCTTTCATGTTGTTGCGGTTCAATGCTACAATTGAAGGTTCATTCACAACAACATCATCGTTATGAATAATAAGGGTATTAGCTGTACCCAAATCGATCGCAATTTCCTGCGTAAAAAAATTAAATAATCCCATTGTATGGTCGTATTCTTAGTGATTTAAGGAATAATTACAAAGGTGCTTGAAATTACTTGAATTAACAAGTGAATTCATAACCAATATCTTTTCTGTAATAGATTCCTTCAAAATTAACGTTTTCAATGATAGCTTTTGATTTTGCAGCCGCTTCTGTTATGGTGCTTCCAAGGGAGGTAACCGCTAATACCCTACCCCCATTTGTTACTACGTTATCACCATCCTGGCGCGTACCTGCGTGAAACAATATCGAATCGGAATGGCTGCTCAAATCGGCCGGAAAATGAATGATTTTGCCTTTTTCATAATCGCCCGGATAGCCGCCACTTACCGCCATAACCGTTGCTGCGCTTCGTTCTTCAAAAGAAATATTGGCATCAGACAGGGTGCCATTGTCCATAGCAGCAAACAATGCTACCAGGTCGGTTTTTAGTCTGGGCATCACTACTTCCGTTTCCGGATCACCCATTCGGCAATTGTATTCTATGACAAAAGGTGTTCCATGTACATTCATCAATCCAAAGAAAATAAAGCCGTAATAGGTTAAGTCCTCAGCTTGCAAACCAGCCACCGTAGGCTTTACAATGGTAGCTTCTACCTTTTCCATGAAAGCGGCATCCATAAAAGGAACGGGACTTACACAGCCCATACCGCCGGTATTTAAGCCAGTATCTCCTTCCCCAATACGTTTATAATCTTTGGCGTGACCAATTATTTGATAGTCTACCCCATTGGTTATTGCAAATACGCTTACTTCAATTCCTTGTAAAAATGCTTCTATAACTACTTTCTCACTGGCGGCACCAAACTGCTTTCCCTGAATCATTTCCCTGAAAGAATCAAGGGCTTCCTGCGTACTATTGGCAATAATTACGCCCTTTCCGGCTGCCAACCCATCGGCTTTCAGCACCACCGGTAGCGAATGTTGACGAATATACGCTTCGCCCTCTTCAAAATTAGCCGCCGTAAATTCGGCATAAGCCGCAGTAGGTATATGATGCCTTTGCATGAACTTTTTACTGAATGCTTTACTGCCTTCTAACTGCGCAGCTTTGGCGGAAGGCCCCACCACTATGATGTGTTGCAGCGTCTCATCCTCCCTAAAAAAATCATAGATACCTTTAACGAGCGGCTCTTCCGGTCCAACCACCAACAT
>JBIIAP010000245.1:0-4079 GCA_044239855.1 Sediminibacterium sp.
TATCAAAGGTGGTTAAAAAGCCATCTCTTTCAATAGTATATCTTACTTGTTCACTACCTGGAGTGATCATGTATTGTGCTTTTGTTTTTAAGCCCTTTTCTGCTACTTGCTTAGCTAAACTAACTGCTCGACTGATGTCTTCATAAGAAGAGTTCGTACAACTACCAATTAAACCAACTTCTACTTTTGTAGGCCAACCGTTGGCAGCAGCTACTTCTTTCATTTTAGAAATTGGAGTAGCTAAATCCGGCGTAAATGGCCCGTTTAAGTGTGGTTCTAATTCAGATAAGTTAATTTCAATTACCTGATCAAAGTATTTCTCTGGTGAAGCAAGCACTTCAGCATCTGCATTCAAATAATCTTTTACGGTATCAGCTAAGGTTGCAACATCTTCTCTACCGGTAGCTTTTAAATAACGGCTCATGCTGGCATCATAACCAAAAGTAGAGGTAGTAGCGCCAATTTCAGCACCCATGTTACAAATAGTACCTTTACCGGTACAACTCATACTGGTAGCACCTTCTCCAAAATATTCAACTATTGCTCCGGTACCACCTTTTACGGTTAAAATACCTGCTACTTTTAAAATCACGTCTTTGGGAGCTGTCCAGCCACTTAATTTACCGGTAAGTTTAACACCGATTAATTTAGGCCATTTTAATTCCCAAGGCAATCCTGCCATTACATCACAAGCATCTGCGCCACCAACACCAACAGCAATCATTCCTAATCCACCGGCATTTACGGTATGTGAATCCGTTCCAATCATCATTCCACCGGGGAAAGCATAATTTTCTAATACCACCTGATGAATGATACCGGCGCCGGGTTTCCAGAAACCAATACCATATTTATTTGAAACCGAAGCCAGGAAATCGTATACTTCTTTGCTTTCTTCATTAGCAACTTGAAGATCTTTTTTTGCTTCTAATTTTGCAGTGATTAAATGATCGCAATGCACCGTAGATGGAACCGCAACTTTTGGGCGGCCGGCCTGCATAAATTGCAAAAGGGCCATTTGAGCAGTGGCATCTTGCATTGCCACACGATCTGGTGCAAAATCAACATAACTGCTTCCTCTTTCAAAAGAAGATAATTTTTGGTCAGCATGAAGATGAGCAAAAAGTATTTTTTCGGATAAAGTAAGCGGACGGTTTAACAATTTACGCGCTGCGTCTACTTTTGCAGGCATTTCTGCATACATTTTTTTAATCATTTCGATATCAAAAGCCATAAACTTGCAATTTTAGCGCGAATTTACTAAAAAAGAGTCTGCCGATAAAATGAGAATTAAACTTTTATTGTACAATTCTATTTATTTTTGAAAGTTATTCAATATCTTTTCACATAAATTAAATCTAAAGTGTATGAACAAAGTGCGCTACTTCATGGAATTGCATGCTTTTGGTGTATGTAGTGCAATAGGAGAAAAGTTTGGCATAGCCACCAGCAGAATTAGGATGTGGTTTATATATGTGTCTTTTCTTACAATGGGGTCCCCCGTAATTATTTATATGATCTTAGCTTTTTGGATGAACATTAAAAATTATATTCTTTCCGTAAAAAGAAACCCTCTAAGAAATCATTAACCATAATGCTTAAAGGGTTTTTACCATCTATTTAAAGCTGTTACTAGCCTTTCTTTACTTCCTTAGCCCAAGCATCTTTTAAGGTAACCGTTCTATTAAATACCAATTTATTGGTGTTGGAATCTCTGTCTAAAACAAAATATCCCTTACGCAGAAATTGAAAAGGTTGTTGGTGCTCATCCTTTGCTAATTGCGGTTCCGCAAAAGCATTATGAACAATTTGTAGGGAATTGGGATTGATATACGATTTAAAATCACCCTCAGCATTGGCTACATCTTCTACATTAAACAACCGGTCGTATAACCTTATTTCGGCATTAATGGCGTGTTGAGCACTAACCCAATGCAAAGTACCTTTTACATTTATTCCTGAAGTGTCTGCGCCACTCCTACTTTCGGGAATATAAGAGCAATGCACTTCGGTAATATTGCCATCGGCATCTTTAATAAAATCATCGCACTTAATTATATAGGCACTTTTTAAACGAACCATTTGTCCGGGTGCTAAGCGAAAGTACTTTTTAGCAGGCACTTCCATAAAATCATCTCTTTCAATGTATAGCACTTTACTAAAAGGAATTTCCCTTACCCCTCCATGTTCATCTTCCGGATTATTTTCACTGGTCAGGATTTCTTCTACTTTGTCGTAATTAGTAATTACCACTTTTAAGGGATCGAAAACAACCATCCGTCTTAAAGCTATTTTATTCAATTCTTCTCTTACGCAAAATTCTAATAAACCAACATCAATTAGATTGTCGCGTTTTGCAATACCAATCCTATCACAGAATTCCCTGATACTGGCAGCAGGATAGCCTCGTCTTCGCATACCACTAATGGTGCTCATTCTTGGATCATCCCAACCATTTACCAGATTTTCATTCACCAATTGCAAAAGTTTGCGTTTACTCATCACAGTGTATGTCATGTTTAACCGTGCAAATTCGTATTGTTTGGAGGGGAATGTATGTAGTTTTTCAATGCACCAATCATATAGCGGGCGATGTGGCACAAATTCTAATGTACAAATAGAATGGGTGATTTTTTCGATGGAGTCGCTTTGTCCATGTGCAAAATCATACATTGGATAAACACACCATTTATTACCGGTTCTGTGGTGATGTGCATGTTTAATTCTATAAATAATAGGGTCTCTCAATAACATATTGGGAGAAGCCATATCTATTTTTACTCTCAACACTTTTTCGCCATCTGCATATTTACCGGATTTCATGTCGGAAAATAATTGCACATTTTCTGCTACTGTACGGTCTGCATACTTATTTCGGGTACCAGGTTGTATGGGTGTTCCTTTCTGGGCTGCAATTTCTTCACTGGAGCTGTCATCTACATAAGCCAATCCCTTCTCTACCAGTTGCATAGCAAAAGCATACAACTGTTCAAAATAGTCTGAAGCGTATAATTCAGTTGCCCATTCAAAACCAAGCCATTTAACATCGTTTTTAATACTTTCTACGTATTCGGTGTCCTCCGTTATTGGATTGGTATCATCAAAACGTAAATTGGTTGTACCCCCATATTTTTTTGCTAAGCCAAAATTCAGGCAGATACTTTTAGCATGCCCGATATGCAAATAGCCATTGGGCTCGGGGGGGAATCGGGTAGTAATGGATGGGTATTTCCCTGCAGCTAAATCCGCTTCAACAATTTCTTCAATAAAATTTAGGCTCTTTTCTTCACTCATGCTACCTGTATTTAGGCTGGCAAAGGTAAGGAATCAAAATAGGGAAATGTTCAATTGATTACTAATTCTCTATAATAATGGAATTAAAAAACACATTGGCATCTTCGGGTTTGGTATTTTTTGAAGAGGACAGATACATAAACTGATTCAAAATACGCCCTTCAAAAAACAACAATGTATAGGCTTTTTTACCTTTAAACTGAATATCCTCAGAGTTAATCCCATCAAGCTCAATATAAAGACTATTTCTACCTTTGAATATTCTGGTTTGATCTTTGGTGATAGAGACCCCGGTTAATTGAGAAAAAATGGCCCCTTTTAATTGTTCCCAAAGTTTGTTCCCTTCCGATTTAACGAAATCAGCAGTCAAACCAATACTTCCTAAATCAATACCCATAGCAGTATAGGTGGTTTGATCATCTTTATTCAGTATGTATAAAGTGCCTCCTGTAGGAAGTGACTGCATTTCAGGTCTTGCAGGAAAAACGACTTTAACATGTTCTGACATAAATAAAACAGTAGTATCGTCTTCTGGTTCTTCGGTATTAGTATTGGAGCCTTTTGTTTGAGCAGATAATGAGGCAATTATAGTCACTAAAAAAATCAACATAAACAACTTCTTCATAGGGGACTTTAGTTTGGTTTTATGATATCTTACTTTATTCCAATTATTGTACCAAAGTATTGAACAATAACTAAATTGAATAACGCTACGAAAATATACTTATTATTTATGATTTCCATAAAACATGATAGCAAGATCCGATTTACACGAAAATTTTACT
>JBIIAP010000046.1:0-13063 GCA_044239855.1 Sediminibacterium sp.
ACATGTTTCCTTACCCAAGTGGAGCGGGTTTGCACGTTGGTCATCCGTTAGGATATATTGCGTCTGACATTTTCAGCCGATTTAAACGTTTGAAGGGTTTTAACGTATTGCATCCGATGGGCTATGACGCATTTGGCTTGCCTGCAGAACAGTATGCCATTGAGCATGGCGTTCACCCCGCTGTTAGCACTGTAAACAATATTAATACCTTTAGAAAACAATTAGACAATATTGGTTTTTCTTATGATTGGGATAGAGAAGTAAGAACCTGTGAGCCCGGTTATTACAAATGGACTCAATGGATTTTCTTGCAGTTATTTGGTTCTTTCTTCAACAGACATACTCAAAAAGCGGAGAACATTGATGCAGTATTACTTAAAAGCTTTGAAGCAGAAGGCAATGCTAAGCATGAATGCCCTGCTAATGATAAATTAAAGTTTTCAGCAGCTGAATGGAAATCATTTTCTGAAAAAGAGCAGCAAGACATTTTAATGCAGTATCGACTTGCTTTTTGCGGCCACGGTGAAGTGAATTGGTGCGAAGCTTTAGGTACAGTATTGGCCAATGATGAAGTAGTAAATGGAGTGAGTGAAAGAGGCGGACATCCTGTTGTAAAGAAAAAATTACGTCAGTGGTATTTGCGTATTACGGAGTATGCCGACAGATTGGTAACGGGATTAGAGCAAATTGAGTTTAGCGATGCCATGAAAGAAATGCAAACCAATTGGGTTGGTAAAAGTTATGGCGCAGAAATAGATTTTGCTATTCAAACCACTGCAGCGCAAATTGATGTACCGTTAACCGTATATACTACCCGACCCGACACAATTTTCGGAGTAGATTTTATGGTAATAGCGCCGGAACACGAATTGATTGCTTCAATCACTACACCAGCGCAAAAAGAAGCGGTAGATGAGTACCTCACTTACGTAAATAGCCGAAGCGACAGAGAAAGACAGGCAGAGAAAAAAATAACCGGATGTTTTACGGGTGCTTATGCCATCAATCCATTTAATGGGGTAGCAATACCCATTTGGATTTCGGAGTATGTATTGGCAGGATATGGCACAGGCGCTATTATGGCAGTGCCTTGTGGAGATGAGCGTGATTTTAAATTTGCGCACCACTTTAATATTCCTATAACTAACATCTTAGGAGATCAATTTAATGGAACAGAAGCCAATAATACCAAGGATGCTAAACTTACCAACAGCGATTTTCTGAATGGAGTGGTTATGCGTGATGCGATTGAAGTTGTAATCAATAAATTGGTAGAAAAAGGCATCGGCAAAAAGAAAACGAACTTTAAAATGCGTGATGCGGCATTTAGCCGTCAGCGTTATTGGGGAGAGCCTTTCCCTATCATTTGGAAAGATGGTATTGCATATCCTCTATCAGAAAATGAACTTCCTTTATTATTACCAGAAGTAGATAGTTATAGTCCGGGACCCGAAGGGGAAGGCCCGTTGGCAAATATTGCGGCATGGACTGATCGTGCATTAGAAACCAACACCATGCCCGGTTATGCAGGAAGCAGTTGGTATTTTCTTCGTTACATGGATCCACATAACAACCAAACATTTTGTGATAGAAAAGTAAGTGATTATTGGAATCAGGTAGACTTATATATTGGCGGAACGGAACATGCGGTTGGACATTTACTGTACAGCAGAATGTGGACGAAAGCTTTGTACGATTTGGGCCATATAGGATTTGATGAACCATTCAGAAAATTGTTGAATCAGGGAATGATTCAGGGAAGCAGCAGATTTGTGTATCGCGATAAAAACAACCTCAATCAATTTATTTCTGCCGGATTAATTAGCCAATATGATACACATGCCATACATGTTGATGTAAATATGGTGGACGGAGTAGAGTTAGATACAGCTTCCTTTAAAAAATGGCGCAATGGAGAATATGCTAACGCAACATTTGTATTAGAAGGCGATAAATATAATTGCGGTACAGAAGTAGAAAAAATGTCGAAGTCTAAATTCAATACCGTGAATCCCGATGTATTGGTAGAGAAATACGGCGCAGATACATTTAGAATGTATGAAATGTTTTTAGGTCCGGTTGATCAAAGTAAACCGTGGGACACTAAAGGAATAGAAGGCGTTCATCGATTCTTAAAAAAATTCTGGCGTTTGTTTTTTGATGAGATGAAAGGTAAGGTTTGGAATGAAGAAAAAGCTACTGCGGAGGAATTAAAAGTATTGCATAAGACGATTAAAAAAATTGAAGAAGATACAGAACGCTTCAGCTTTAATACCGCTGTTAGTACATTTATGATTTGCACCAACGAGTTGAGTGATTTAAAGTGTTACAAAAAAGAAATACTTGAACAAGTATTGATTTTATTAACGCCATATGCTCCCCATATTAGTGAAGAATTATGGCATGCATTAGGTAATGAAAGTTCCGTATTGGATGCAACATTCCCATTGTTTGAAGCAAAATATGTAACCGAATCGTCTAAAGAATATCCGGTGAGTATTAATGGACGGGTAAGAACCAATATTAATATTTCATTAGATGCAACTGCAGCGCAAGTAGAAGAAATAGTGATGGCAAACGAATTGGTTCAGAAATGGATGGAAGGCAAGCCGCTAAAGAAATTTATTTTTGTAAAAGGAAAAATGGTTAATGTTGTTATATAAATTATTGAAGTATGGCATGTCATTAACAATGGCATGCTTTTTTATTGTATCTACAAATGCACAAATGGCTGAGAAGCCGGCACCCAGAAAAACGATTCGCAATTTCATGAATCCCGATTCATTGGTATTGATTAATTTAAAAATCGTTCCAGTTCCTATTTTTACTTCTACTCCCGAAACGGGGGTGCGGGTAGGTGGTGCGCTAGAATATTTTTTCAATTCCAAAGAAAAAAAATCAGAGGCAAGGGGTTCTTATGTACACGGACAAATTACTTACAGTACGCTAAAGCAATTGGATATCAGCAGCAGTTGGCAAATATTTGGCAGAGGTGAGCGATATGTATTCAGAGGTTCTGCCGGCTATGCAAATTATAATGAAAAATTATGGGGCATAGGAAATAATACCGTGGCTGAAAATGAGTATAACAAGCAATTCTACAATAGAATTTATATTGAAAGTAAGGTATATAAGTTACTAAAAAATCATCAATACGCCGGGGTATCTTTTAATTTCAGTAATACCTATAATGTGCGGTATGAAAAGCCATTAAACATAGTAGATTCAGTTATTACAGGCGTTAATGGCAGTGAAGTTTTTGGTGTTGGGCCTGCTTTTTTATATGACGGCAGAGATTATCCGTTTAGTGCCCACCAGGGAGCGTATGCTGAATTTTATTATCAGTATTATCCAAAAATTGCTAATGTAGGATTTGCTTTTAGTGAGTGGGGTGTAGACTTGCGTAAATATTTCCCGATAACTACTAAAAGTACATTTGCACTTCAATTCATGACTAAAAATACCATCGGCAATGTACCGTTAAGAGAAATACCTCGTTTGGGAAGTTCCAATATAATGAGAGGTTTTTTTACCGGCAGGTATAGAGATTTATCTTATACTGCTGCACAGGCAGAGATCCGGGTTCCGGTGTGGCGATTTATTTACGGAGCTGTTTTTGGTTCAGCCGGAATGGTAAATGAGTCGATTAGTAAATACCAGTTAAATGAGCTGCGATATGCTGGAGGAGCGGGATTGCGCTTTTTAGTCAATAAAAAGAACCGGATGATTTTGCGTGTAGATTATGCCCGAAATTCTTTAGCCGGAAGTGCATTTTATATAAGATTGCAAGAAGCTTTTTAGCATTTACCTAAAATCATATTACCACTCATCTAAAACACCAATTTCTTTAATTATAATAGTGCTTAATTTGCTATATTCATAGCGCTAAATTTTAGTTGGTGAAATAAGCTGTAAATGCGAGTTTGTGATCCCAAAACTAACGGAATATCAGTCTAATTTCATACAACGAATAATACATTCAAAAGTAAAAAGTATACACATGAACAAAGTATTATGCTTTCTTGCAATGCTTATGGCCATAAGTGGTTTGCAGGCTCAAACCAAGCAATTTTCGACTGCTGATTTAATGTTGAACAAACTGCCCAATGACTTTAGAAACAGTTTGCCGATAGTAATGAAATGGCTGGACGATGACCATGTTATTTTGTTTAAAAAAGCGCATCCTGATTCGGCTGCGAATAACTATGTAATGGATGTTAAAACAGGAAAGCTTACGCCGGCAACTGCAGAGCAAATGAAAGGCGCAGTTCCTCCTGCAAAAACAGTTTCAGTGAAGAACAACGATTTGTTTTATAAAAATGGAACCGAAGAGCGTCAAATTACCTTTGATAAAGCGGAAGAAAAAAATCCTATTTTTTCTCCTGATAGCCAATATATAGCGTACACCAAAAACAACGATTTGTATACGTACAACCTGTCTGCCAATAAAGAAAACAGGTTAACCACTGATGGTACCAGCACTACTTTAAATGGTTTTGCCAGCTGGGTATATTGGGAAGAAATATTTGGCCGTTCTACTAAGTTTCGTGCATTTTGGTGGAGTCCTAATAGTAAGCAATTGGCCTACATGCATTTTGATGAAAGCATGATTCCTATGTTTCCAATTTACAATAGTGATGGACAGCATGGTTTTGTAGAAGAAACCCGCTATCCTAAGTCTGGAGATAAAAATCCGGAAGTTAAAGTGGGTTTTGTGTCACCTGATGGCGGAGCAACAATTTGGGCAGATTTTAATGAAAAAGACGATCAGTATTTTGGCTGGCCCATCTGGAGGGAAGATGGAAGTACTTTATTGGTTCAATGGATTAACAGAGGACAAAATCATCTGAAAATATTTGATGTAACTCCATCTACCGGCGCTAAAAAAATCATGTACCAGGAAGAGCAAAAAACCTGGGTTGATTTAGAAGATAATGCAGGGGGGAGAATGGTGTTTCTAAAATCTAAGCCGGCATGTATTATTGAAAGTGATAAAACCGGGTGGAAGCATTTGTATCTACACAATAACGATGGTACACTCATCAATCCAATTACTTCAGGTAATTATACAGTACTAAGTACGGAGTTAATAGATGAGAAAAACGGGCTGGTTTATTTTACCGCAAGAGGAAAAGAAAATTCAGCGCGTATAGATTTATACAGCGTGAAGTTAAATGGAACAGAATTGAAGCGATTAACATTTGGGGAATATAATCATGTATCAGTTAGTTTATCTCCCAACGGAAAAAACTTTATCACTACTTACAGTAATACCACTACTCCTGCAAAAATGAGTTTGTTAGATACAAAGGGCAAGTTAATTCGTGAGTTAGGTGACAGTAAGGGTACAAGCATGCAGGAGTATGCGTTGGCTAAAACAGCATTGATACGCATAAAAAGTGAGGATGGATTATTTGAATTACCGGCGGTAGTTACCTGGCCTGCAAACATGGATCCTACAAAGAAATATCCAATGGTGGTGAGTATTTATGGCGGCCCTAATGCAGGAACTGTAATGGACAGCTGGAATTGGAATGCAACCAGACAGGTATATGCACAAGAAGGCATCATACAAGTAGCTTTTGATCATAGAGCAAGCGGTCATTTTGGAAAAGCAGGTGTAAATTATATGCACCGCAATTTAGGTTACTGGGAAATGCAGGATTACATGACAATGGCTAAATGGTTTATTGAAAAAGGATATGCTGATCCGGCTAAAATTGCCATTATTGGATTTAGTTATGGCGGTTACATGAGTTGTTATGCATTAACTTATGGCGCATCGGTATTTACCCACGGCATGGCCGGAGGTAGTGTGGTGGATTGGCGTTTATATGACAGCCATTATACAGAGAAGTTTATGGATACACCTGAAGAAAATCCGGATGGATATAAGTCTGGCAGTGTATTAACCCATGTAAACAAATTAACTGGAAAATTACAAATTGTACATGGCACCATGGACGATAATGTGCACATGCAAAATAGTATTCAATTGATTGGCGCATTGCAAGATGCCGGAAAGGATTTTGAGTTTATGTTGTATCCCGGAGGCAGACATGGATGGAGAAATCTAAAAGAAAGAAATAATCATTTTGAGAATTTAAAGACCAAGTTTATTTATAAAAATTTATTGGAGAAAGAGGTGCCAAAGGGAATGTTGAAGTAATTGTATTTAATGTTGTTTCTAAAATAAATTAATAGTAATAAAAATAGGCGTCATGAATTGCGCCTATTTTTATGTTGTGAGTCGTACTAATAAAACCAGCAATGAATTTAATATTTATTTGTCAAAACATTTTTATCAATTGTTCAACTCTTTTGATGGCTGTTACTTTGTCTTGTAATAGTCAAAGTCTATCAAATAAGAAAACCCAAAGTATTCATTCGGAAATTGACACCACAAAATTGAAATACAAAACAGGTGTACGTTCAATTCTAGAAGATAGAAAAGGAAATATTTGGTTTGGTAGTTACAGCGAAGGAGTATGTTTACTTCAAAATGGAAAGCTCCAATATTTTACAACCCAAAACGGATTAAGCAATAACCAGGTTAGAAATATTTATGAAGACAAGAATGGCATCATTTGGTTTGAGTGTGGTATTGGGTTAAGTATTTATGATAATGAGAAAATGACTGTTTATAAAGAAAGAAATTATGATTTAACGAAAAAATTGAAATTATCTGATAATGACCTTTGGTTTAAAAGTGATGCATCAATGGGTAATAGCAAATTTGAAAAAAAATCTGGAGTCTATCAGTATAATGGGAAAGAACTTTATTATCACACATTTACTATTAAAAACAAATCAGGGCAAGAGATTCCTTGGGAAAAATCAACAGACTTTGTTAGAAGTAAAAATGGAGCGGTATGGTTTGGTGCTTATAGTGAACTGATTGGGCATGATGGTAAGCAGTTAATTACATATAATAATGAATCGGTAGGCTTAAATGGCACAACAGAAAACCTTCACATTAGGGCTTTGATGGAAGACAGCAAAGGCAATTTATGGATTGGAAATAATTGTGGCGGTGGACGTAGTGGAATTGGCGTAATAAAATATGATGGTAAAAATTTCATTCATTTTACCAAACAACATCATTTAAGAACAGAAGACACTAAGGGTAGTTCCTTGGACAAAGTTTTTTCTATTGGCGAGGACAGTTTAGGAAACATTTGGTTTGGAACCAACGAATCGGGCGTATGGCGTTATGATGGACATACTTTGAAAAATTATACTCAAAAGGATGGTGTAGATAGTGGCATCACTTGGATAATTTACAAAAGCAAATCAGGAAAATTATGGTTTGGCGGAGGCCCCAACGGTGTGTATTGTTTCACAGGAAAGTCTTTTGAAAGAATATACTAAATAAAACTACAAACGCACTCCACCACCTTGGCAATTTGGCTGGTAACCTGCTTCTAAACAGAAGAATTGTTTAATTTTATTCTTTAATCCTTAAGCATGTTTTGTGCTAAAATTTCTCCACATCACCAATGTGTGAATCGGCTTACGTCTTTTTTTTTGAGCCTTGAGACATTCAGTTTGTTAGGATAACTGGCCCTAAAAAGGCGCATTAATTTAGTAATTCATATCTCTCCCGATAGCACAATTTTAGTTCCATTTGCATAGTCAATTGCCCGCTTTAACATGCCATTTGCAATATCGCTTGCTTTAATAGCGGCATAGTTTTTAAGTGGGCCAACTAATAATGGGTTGATTAGGGTAAAAAGCCATTGGGCAATTTGCTCTCCTCCTCTTTTTTGATTTCTGTTGCCAAGTATTAGAGCGGGGCGAAATATGGTTAATGCCGGAAATTGTACATCCATCAATTCATTTTCCATTAATCCCTTGGTTTTGCTGTAAAAAATAGCCGATTTTTCATCTGCTCCCATAGAACTGATTACCAGAAAATGTTTGCTTCCGGCTGCTTTTTGTAATTGCGCAATTTTAACCGGATAGTGTCGGTCTACCTCCTCAAATGCAACTTTAGTTTTAGCAATTTTTATGGTGGTACCTAAGCAGCAGAAAACATCATCTGCTTCAACCGCAGTGTGAATGGTATTGAAGTCGCCAATGATTTCAACCAGTTTTGGATGAACAATACCAAGCGATTTCCTTACATATATGGTAACTATGTTGTAATGGGGCGAATTAAGTAATAATTGCAAGAGAAAACCGCCGGTAAGACCACTGGCTCCCAGCAATAATGCTTTTTTAGGCTGCATGATAAAATTTATATAAAGATAGGCAAGCATTTTTTGTAATTTCGAACAGTTATGCCAAACGAGTTATCTAATAGTGAATTAAGCAACCTCAACCCTGCTGACAAGGAATTTGAGAACAGCATCCGGCCTAAAGAAATAGAGGATTTTTCCGGTCAACCACAATTGATTGAGAATTTGAGCATATTTATTAAAGCTGCTAAGTTAAGAGGAGAGCCCTTAGACCATATTCTATTTCATGGCCCTCCGGGATTAGGCAAGACTACGTTAAGCAGAATTGTGGCCAATGAAATGGGCGTAAGCATCAAAGAAACTTCGGGGCCCGTTATAGAAAAGCCGGGAGATTTAGCTGGTTTGCTAACCAATCTTCAGCCCAATGATGTGTTATTTATTGATGAAATTCATCGGTTAAGTACGGTGGTAGAGGAGTATTTATATGCTGCCATGGAAGATTTTAAGATCGATATTATGATAGATAGTGGTCCGAATGCCAGGAGTATTCAGATTACTTTAAATCCGTTTACCTTGGTGGGTGCAACTACCCGTAGTGGGTTACTAACCGCCCCATTGCTTTCCAGATTTGGGATTAAATCCCGATTAGAGTATTACAATGCAACCGTATTAAAAAAAATCATTGAAAGAAGTTCAGCGATTTTGCAGACCAGTATTACCGAAGATGCTGCTAAAGAAATAGCCGGACGAAGCAGGGGTACACCCAGAATTGCGAATGGACTATTGCGGAGGGTGCGCGACTTTGCGCAGGTATTAAATGATGGGCAAATAGATGTGGGTATCACACAACATGCGTTAAAGGCATTGAATGTAGATGCACATGGATTAGATGAGATGGACAACCGCATTTTATCGGCCATTATTAATAAGTTCAAGGGAGGCCCGGTGGGTATCACTACCATTGCCACTGCCGTGGGAGAGGAATCGGGCACTATTGAAGAGGTATATGAGCCATTTTTAATACAAGAGGGTTTTTTACAGCGAACACCAAGGGGTAGGGAAGCTACCATGAAAGCCTATAATCATTTAGGAGTAGCTTTTAAAAGAGGCGGAACGGCCGGAGAGTTATTTTCTTAGTTACGCACCTGGTGGAGCATCATAAAAAATAAAAGAGGTGAACCATTGTCAACAACGGCTCACCTCTTTTATTTACAATATATTTTAGCAGAAAAAGTGCTGCTATGGTGCAACTAATCTAAAACCGTTGCCGTGAATATTTACAATTTCAATATCGGTATCTTCTTTAAGGTATTTACGAAGTTTAGCAATATAAACATCCATGCTTCTACCATTAAAGTAGGTATCACTACCCCAAATTTTCTTTAAAGCTCTATCGCGCGCTAAGAGGTCATTTTTGTTTTCTGCCAACATTTTCAATAGCTCATTCTCTTTAGGAGAAAGGGTTTGCGTTAAATCGCCTTTCTTTAATTCGCGAAGTTTCGGATTAAAATGATAGCTACCTAAATCAAACTCCGTATTTTCATTAATCCTGTTCTCTTCTTCATTTCTTTTAAGAATCGCTTTGATTTTTAACAACAACACTTCACTATCAAAGGGTTTGGTGATATAGTCGTCAGCGCCAAGTTTATACCCTTGAATGATGTCTTCTTTCATGGTTTTAGCACTTAAGAAAAACAAAGGAACGTCGGGGTCAATATCTCTAATTTCTTCTGCCAATGTAAATCCGTCCATATTGGGCATCATTACATCTAATAAACAAATATCAAATTTCTCGCGTTGAAAGGCTGCTAAACCTAATTTGCCATCTCTTTCAAGGGTAATATTATAATCATTTAGCTCGAGGTAATTTTTCAATACCATACCAAGGTTGGTATCATCTTCGCAGAGCAAAATTTTGTAATTTTTCTTGTCTTCCATTATTAGTTATTTTATTAAATAAAGATAAGCATATTAAAATTTAGTCAGAAGGCTTTCCAACTATTTGTTAAAATCTTTAAAAAGGGGTCTTAACGTAATTTTTATCCGTTAATGTTTGTAAGAAATGTACCAAATCAGCTTTTTCCTGAGCGGTTAACCCCAAAGATGTTTTAAAAGTAGCGTCTATATTGACAGGATTTTTAACCACTGCATAGGGATTGTCATAGTAATCAATCACTTCTTCGAGTGTTTTAAACATACCATTGTGCATATATGGCGCAGTAATTGCAACATTTCTTAAGCCGGGTGTTTTAAATTTACCTAAATCGTTTTGGTTGTGTGTAACAATAAAACGCCCTTTATCTGTAAGCGTTATTCCGTCATACAATCCAATGTTTTTAAAGTCGTCGTCCGTAAAATCAGGCCCCATGTGGCAATCGAAGCATTTTGCTTTTTCTCCAATAAACAATTTACGGCCTCTTTCTTCGGATTCAGTCAATGCCGTTTCATCATCTAAAGAGTAATCGAATTTACTGTTGTCTGTTTCCAGGGTTTTTTCAAAAGCTGCAAGGGCAAGCGATAAATTTTTTACTGTAGGTAATGTGCCAAAAATTTTCAGAAATAAATTTCTATATATTTTATTGGCACGAAGACGTTGAACGGCTTCTGAAACGGGTAATCCCATTTCATTTTTATGCGCTAAAGGCATCAGTGCTTGCTCTTCTAATGATTTGGCTCTTCCATCCCAAAAAAAGTAGGGCCGATTCAGCATATTGAGCACAGAAGGGGTATTTCTGAGGGTGGGCATACCTCCAATACCCATACTGAATGAAACGGAATCGGCAAATCCTAATGCAGGAATATGGCAGCTCGCGCAACTAACTGTGGAGTCTTTTGACAGTATTTTTTCGTTGAAAAGCTGCTTTCCTAAATCGGCTTTTGTTTTAACAGGAGGAATGTAATTGTATGAAAAAGCTCCGAAAACTATAGCTAAAACAATTATGATGCTACCTGCTTTTTTCATCCCTTTGTTTTTGATCAATTTTATTGAATGTAATTAGCCATATACCTCTTGTGGTTGATAGCCAAAATTCCTATAAGGCTCATTGCACCACGTAAAGGTAGTTTATTCTATGTTTTTTGGGGGATAATTCCTCGTATTGACTAAAATAGTAGCATCCATTTTACAGCGTATTATTAAAAGAAAATCTTTCGTTACTTTGTAGCAAATAAATACGTTATGCCAAATCAAACTGCTTTTATTGATTCAGTAAACAAAGGATATACTTTTAAAGGGGAGCATGCAAAAATAGGAGTAGGAATGTTGGAGGGAGAAGTAGTAGCCGGGGCTGATATTTTTCTTCCGTTGAAAACAATGAACAGACATGGTTTAATTGCAGGTGCTACCGGAACAGGTAAAACTAAAACCTTGCAAATGCTTAGTGAAACACTTAGCGAGAACAGTGTACCTGTTTTGCTGATGGACATAAAAGGCGATTTGAGTGGCATTGCTGCAGCAGGTACAGCTAATGAAAAGATTGATGAGCGGGCTAATAAGTTGGGTGTACAATGGAAAGCAGCAGCATACCCGGTTGAGTTAATGACATTAAATGAAGGAAAGGGCGTAAAACTGAGAGCAACAGTAAGCGAATTTGGTCCGGTTTTGTTGAGTAAAATTTTGGGATTGAACGATACACAGGGTGGATTGGTTGCGATGATTTTTAAGTATTGCGACGATCATACCATGCCTTTATTAGATTTGAAAGATTTTATTAAAGTATTACAATATATTGGCGATGAAGGCAAAACGGAGATGGAAAAATCTTACGGTAAGATTTCAACTACTTCTACAGGAACTATATTGAGGAAAGTAGTGGAATTGCAACAACAGGGTGCCGATGTATTTTTTGGCGAGAAAAGTTTTGAGATAGATGATTTGATGCGCATTAGTGATGATGGGAGAGGAATGGTAAATATTTTACGCGTAACAGATATGCAAGACAGGCCTAAACTCTTTTCTACGTTTATGTTACAATTATTGGCTGAGTTGTATGCAACCTGCCCGGAAGAAGGAGATTTAGATAAACCCAAATTAGTACTGTTTATAGATGAAGCACACCTGATTTTTCAGGAAGCTTCAGATGCACTGTTGCAGCAATTAGAGACTGTAATCAAATTGATTCGTTCTAAGGGCGTGGGTATTTTCTTTTGTACACAAAACCCGCAAGACATACCGGCATCCATATTAAGCCAGTTAGGATTAAAAGTGCAACATGCGCTGCGCGCATTTACTGCAGCAGATCGTAAAACGATTAAGCAGGCTGCAGAAAACTTTCCGGAGTCTGAGTTTTACCAAACCGATGAATTGCTCACCCAGCTTGGAATTGGAGAAGCCTTGATTACTTTACTCAATGAAAAAGGAATTCCTACCCCATTAATTCATACCATGTTATGCTCACCCAAAAGCAGAATGGACGTATTAACTGATGATGAAATTAATAGTTTAACGAGTAAGAGTAAGTTGGCTGCAAAATACAATCAGGTAGTAGATAGTGAAAGTGCTTATGAAATATTAACCGCAAAGTTACAGGAAGCACAAGCTAAATCGGAAGAGGAATCACCCTCAAAAGCTGAATCTAGTTCTACTAAAAAAGAAGAAAGCTTTTTTGATAATCCTGTTGTAAAACAAGTGGGCAGAACGGCCGCAACCATTATTACCAGAAGCTTATTGGGCGCATTAGGATTAGGAGGAAGAACAAGTAGAAGAAGGTATTAGTTGGCTGCTTATCTCCCTAACCATTTAATTTCTTTATTTGCTACGATGCTAATTTTTTCTTCAGACTGGAGAAATTGCAGTGCTGCCCATATTTTCTCTTCACTAAATTTTTTCATCGATTGAATAAAATCGGGAAGCGGTATATGATTACTAGCGGCGATTTTTAATT
>JBIIAP010000247.1:0-4037 GCA_044239855.1 Sediminibacterium sp.
TTGCATTATTTGTGCTACCGTTACTCCGGATATGATTTTTCCTGCAACAGCCAATATCATTGCCGATAAAATTGGAGCTACTAATGCATGGGGATTCGATTTAAGCGCTGCTTGTAGTGGTTTTTTATTTGCATTAAGCACGGGTGCTATGTATATTGAAAGTGGGCGCTTTAAAAATATTATTGTGGTGGGAGTAGATAAAATGAGTTCGATCATCGACTACACTGACAGAGCAACCTGCATTATTTTTGGAGATGGAGCAGGTGCTGTTTTACTACAACCCTCAACAGACGAAAATGGAATAAAAGACAGCATTTTAAAGAGCGATGGGAGTGGAAGAGACTATTTACACATAAAAGCTGGTGGTTCGTTAAAGCCAGCTTCGGTTGAAACTGTGATGGGCAGAGAACATTATGCTTATCAGGAAGGTCAAACCGTGTTTAAGTTTGCTGTAAAAGGTATGGCTGATGTAAGTGCTGAATTATTAGAAAGAAACAACCTTACCGGTGATGATATTGATTGGTTGGTACCACACCAGGCCAACTTAAGAATTATTGATGCTACTGCCAATAGAATGGGTTTGGCTAAAGAAAAAGTAATGATCAATATTCAAAAATATGGCAATACCACTGCTGCCACTTTACCACTCTGCCTTTGGGACTGGGAAAGTAAATTAAAAAAGGGCGACCATATAGTTTTGGCAGCATTTGGGGGAGGTTTTACCTGGGGAGCTACATTGGTTAAATGGGCATACTAATATTTTTACAGCCCCCTACCCCGTCAGACCGTGGTCTAACGGATGGGGTATAACTAATTGATTATGAGCATTAAATTTCAAGGGATTGGTTCAGCCGCTATTCATGCATCTGGACATCAAAACGCAGATCATGCGCATTTGACACCAATTTATGCCAGTTCCACTTTTACTTTTGATACGGCAGAAGAAGGCAGTGAACGATTTGCAGGTAGCGATAAAACTAAAATATACAGCAGATGGGGCAACCCAAGTTTCACAACCGCAGAAGAAACAATTGCGGCATTAGAAACTTTTGGACTAACGGATGCTTCTGGCAACCCTTTAAAAGCTAAAGCACTTATACATGCCAGTGGACAGGCTGCATTAACCACCTTATTTTTAGGTGTATTAAAAGCCGGAGATATGGTATTATCACATCCCGCATTGTATGGCGGTACGCATGAATTGCTCTTAAAAGTTCTTGCGGGAACTAATGTTCATACGCTACTCATTGATCTTCATCAACCCGAATTAATAGAAGAAACGCTACAATCAAACCCGGCTATTAAACTGATTCATATTGAAACACCCTCCAATCCTACGTTGCGATGTGTAGATATAGAAATGGTTTGCAAATTGGCTCAAAAACATGGTGTTTTGGTATCGGTAGACAATACCGCTGCTACTCCTTATTTACAACAGCCTTTTAAGTTTGGAGCAGATTTTATTATGCATTCTACCACTAAATTTTTAAATGGACATGGCACTGCAATTGGAGGTGTTTTAGTAGGAAAGGATCTAGAAAAAATGAATACCTCCATTTGGAAATGGCATGTTTTATTAGGTGGAAACAGCAATCCTTTTGACGCCTTTTTGCTAACTCAGGGGATGAAAACCTTAGAGCTAAGGATGGAGCGGCATTGTGCTAATGCGATGAAAGTGGCCCAATTTTTAGCACAACACCCCGCAGTAGAAAAAGTTAATTATAGTGGGTTACCGTCTCATCCGGATCATGCAACTGCGATGAAGCAAATGCGCCATCCGGGAGCATTGATGAGCTTTGAATTAAAAGGAGGCTTAGAAGCAGGTAGAAAATTCATCAATCAATTGCAAATGTGTGTTCGTGCCATTTCATTTGGTACACCCGACACCTTACTCTCGCATCCTGCCAGCATGAGTCACATGGGCATTCCCAGAGAAGAAAGAATACAATCCGGAATAACCGATGGACTTATCAGATTAAGTGTGGGAATAGAAAATATTGAAGACATATTGAATGATTTTACTGAAGCATTGAAATAGAGTCAACTTTAACAATAACTAACGGAGATTAGATTATGCAAATGGAGATTAGAAAAGCAGTAAAAGATGATTGTTCCCGAATATTAGAACTTATTACTGAATTGGCCGTTTATGAAAAAGCACCCAACGAAGTAACCGTTACGCTAGCACATTTTGAAGAAAGTGGTTTTGGCGCAAATCCTGTATGGTGGGGCTTTGTGGCCGAAGAAACCGATTTAAATGGCAATAAAGCAATTCACGGTTTTGCTTTGTATTACATCAGATACAGTACCTGGAAAGGTCAGCGTATGTATTTAGAAGATATTTTGGTAACAGAGCAAATGCGCGGGAAAAAGATCGGACAACTACTCTTCGATCAATTAATTAAAGAAGCTGCCGAACGAAACTTAAATGGTATAGTATGGCAGGTGCTCGAATGGAATACACCTGCCATTGAATTCTATAAAAAATATAAAGCTTCCTTTGATTCGGAGTGGATTAATTGCAGCATAATGCTTCCGTAGTAAATTAATTTACGCCGTCAACCATTATAGCAGCACCAGCAATTTTACTTACTAAGCCTTGTAAAACTTTACCGGGACCACATTCAGTAAAATGAGATGCACCATCTGCCACCATTGCTTGAACGCATTGCGTCCATTTAACTGCACCGGTTAATTGATCAATCAAATTCTTTTTAATTGCTGCAGGATCATTCACCGCCATAGCAACAACGTTTTGATAAACCGGGCAAGTTGGGTGGTTAAACGTAGCTGCATGAATAGCTTCAGCTAATTCCTCTCTAGCCGGTGACATTAAAGGAGAGTGAAAAGCGCCACCTACGGGTAATACCAATGCACGTTTAGCACCAGCTTCTTTCATTCGAATACATGCAATATCAATGGCCGCTTTGGAACCACTGATAACCAGTTGGCCCGGACAATTATAGTTGGCAGCCACTACCGTTTCACCCGTTTCCTGTTGAATTTGATTACAAATTTCTTCTACTTTTTCGTCGGATAGATTTAATACAGCAGCCATTGTAGAAGGGTTTAATTCGCAAGCTTTTTGCATAGCTTTAGCACGTATGCTCACCAACTGCAATGCATCTTCAAATCCCAACACCCCGTTAGCCACTAATGCAGAAAACTCCCCTAATGAATGTCCGGCAACCATATCGGGTTGCGCATTGTCTATTGTTTTAAAAGCAGCTACAGCATGTATAAAAATAGCTGGCTGTGTAATATTTGTTTGTTTAAGTTCCTCCTCTGAACCTGAAAACATGGTATCACTTATGCGAAACCCTAATATATCATTAGCCTGTTCAAATAAGCTTTTTACACTATCATTCGAATCGTATAAATTTTTTCCCATACCGGAAAACTGAGCACCCTGGCCCGGAAATACATAAGCATGTTTTGACATTAATTCTAGTTTTTATTCAGCAAAGTAAAGGGTTTTCATTTTTTATTTTATTAAAAAATGAAAACCCTCCCACCACAAAAGTCTGCAGACTATACTTTACTAAAAACTTGTGTTAAACTCCAGGTATTTTAAGAATTCCTGTCTGGTTGATTCTTCCTTAAACTTACCTCCATAAAAAGAGGTTAAAGTGGAAGAAGTATCGTCTTCAATTCCCCTGCTGGCAACACATAAGTGTTTAGCATCAATTACAACAGCCACATCTTCTGTTTCCAATGCCGTCTGCAATTCAATACCAATTTGCATCGTTAATCGCTCTTGCACTTGCGGACGTTTAGCATAATATTCCACTAATCGATTCAACTTACTCAAACCAATTACTTTTCCACTGCTGATATAGGCTAAATGGGCTTTGCCAATAATGGGTACAAAATGATGTTCACAGTTGCTGTAAAAAGTGATATTTTTTTCAACCAGCATCTCATTATACTTGTACTTATTTTCGAACAAAGCAACGGATGGTTTATTAGCAGGATTTAACCCGCTAAATATCTCTTTGATAAACATTTTAGCTACCCGTTTTGGTGTATCTCGCAGG
>JBIIAP010000246.1:0-4037 GCA_044239855.1 Sediminibacterium sp.
GGCCCAACAAAATGCAGCGTTCTAAATCCTTTAATAAACTGAATAAAGATGTCCCAAGCAAAGTATAATTCATTCATTCTTTTTCGCGGGCCATCTAAATATACTGGCTCTTTTGCAGGGATAATTTTATTATTTGTATGCATATATTTAATTATATTTATAAAATCGGCTAACTTTTTATATAATTTAAAGATAAAACAACATAAGCCTTACTGTATGAAATATGTATTTTATTTTATGGGTTTTTTAACAATGGGTATTAACCTACCAGCACAAAATATTGTTTATCCCAATCAATTTAAATGTGGTTCTAGTTTGGGCCCAGTAATGAATTATTTTAAAGACGCTGCTATTGTTCAAGAATATACGCAAGTGATGGATAGTTTATTATTGGACAAGAAAGGTCTTCATTTTCCACCTAATACGCTGCTTCAGTTTCAATCTATTATGCTTGATGGTAACGAAAACAATGAAGTATCTACTCCCCAAATTAATTTTAGTATTTTTGAATATGCTGTAAAAGACTATTGTAAAATTGTGTCTTTGCAACCTACCGACTCTTCCTTAATTGGTATTCAATCGGTTTTTATATTGCATTATGCCATTTCTCAGCATAGAAGAAAGATAGTACAACAAAATGATTTAATTGTATTGATTAAATCCCTTCCTACAAAAGGGATTGGTTTACCAGCAGAAAATTTGCACCTCACCAATAATGGCTTTTTGAGTTTATTGAAAAAATCAACCGCTATTTTACTCGATTCTACCAATCAATACGAACAAATTACCGTAAATGTACAGGAGCCGTTTATAGGTGATAATTTTATTTTAAATACTTCATCCGGGTACACCCGCAATAAAGTTAATTTCAGTAATAATATAGCGCGTTTTTTGCTCAACAACAAAGAGCAAATTATTCGCTGGGGAGAACCGATGTTCCAAAACATCATTTTGAGAGGTAAAAATAAAACTAATTTAAGCATAGCTGCTATAGACAACTTCAATAAGCTTCAATTAAATACAATGGGTGAACCAATTTTGCTTTTACAAGATGCGAGAGATGTAATTAACAACAAAAGTTATCAAATAAATATGCTAGCGCAGAATGTTAAAGTAAGCAATGAAGAAGAAACAAATACTTTCACTAATTTATTACCGGGTAAATTTCATACACTGATCCTCGACAAAGATACGATTGCCCATTTTTCTGTCGACAATAAATCAACCATTGATTCATCGAAAAAATTTAATTACCAAGAAATTTCTAATGGTATAGACACTGGTTCAGTGTATATGATTAGTAAAACGCCTATTGACGAATTATTAATTCACGATTGTATTATGGAAGGAACCATTTTAACACTGCCTTTTAAAATAGAAATTAGTGCTAATAAATATATCAGAAGTTTTTACCTCAACAATAAATTATTGGCAATTGTAACAGGCAAGAATGCTCCGGAAATCTTTGTTAACTTTGATGCTGCTATATCCGCTGAAATATTCAATGCATTGTTATTAGTTGGTTATAGTTCTTTATTATAAAATATAAATACATGCAACTGATTTCTTACAATGTAAACGGCATACGTGCTGCAATTAAAAAAGGTTTTGGGGATTGGTTGGCAACACATCCGGCAGATGTGATTTGTCTACAGGAATGTAAAGCCAATAAAGAAGACATAGACCATGCCCATTTTGAGAAAGCGGGTTACGAAACATTTTGGTTTCCGGCACAAAAAAAAGGATACAGTGGCGTAGCCATATTAACCCGAAAAAAACCGGATGCTGTTTTCTTTGGCAACGGAATTGAACAAAGCGATTTTGAAGGCAGAGTGATCAGAGCTGATTTTGATGACATCACCATCATCAACGCCTACTACCCTTCGGGCACAAGCGGGGAAGAAAGACAAACCTATAAATATCAATGGCTTAATGAGTTTCAGGCATATTTAACTCAACTAAAAAAAGAACGGCCTAAATTAATTGTGGTGGGCGATTACAATATTGCGCATGAACCCATTGACATACATGACCCCAAAGGCAATAAAAAATCTTCGGGATTTTTACCGGAAGAGCGTGATTGGATGACCAATTTTTTGAAAGATGGATGGGTAGATACATTCCGTCATTTACATCCTGAAACAACTGGTGCATATAGCTGGTGGAGCCAACGCTTCCCTTCTGTAAGATTAAACAATAAAGGCTGGAGAATAGATTATATCTGCATCACCAACAACTTAGCCACCAACCTTAAAAAAGCAGCCATATATCCTGAAGTAAAACACAGTGATCACTGTCCTATTTTTGCTGAATTTAAATTATAAATAAGTGTTTTGATGTACATATACAACGTAACTACCAAAGTAGCACACCACATTCATACCGATTGGTTTCACTGGATGAAAAATGAACACATTCCTGCTGTTATGCATACCAATTGTTTTACCCAACACGTTTTTGTAAGATTATTAGAGGTAGAGGAAGAGGATGGAGCTACTTATGCGGTACAATATTTTGCTAACAATTTGGGCGACTACAACAGGTATATCGATGAATTTTCAGTTGGTTTAAGAAACGATGGCATAACTAAATGGGGGAATCAAACGATTGCCTATAGAACCCTTATGCAGGTTGTGGATTGAGTGTGGATAAACCTTTTAGAGATATTTCTCCTCAAAAAAATTATCCAAAAACCTTTACTGCATTGATTTGTAGCGTTTTATCCTAAAACATATCACTATAAATAATAGAATTAATTCGCTAAAACCCTTTATTTATAAGGGTTTTAAAGTATATGTGTAAACAAAAAAAATAAAAATATTTTTTTGTTTACACATAAAAGCTAATAAATTTGTTCTGTTATTCAAACATTAAAAACATTTCTATGAACAAAGCTGAATTAATCGCACACATCGCAGAAGATGCTGGTTTAACCAAAGTACAAGCAAATGCTTCTATTGACTCTTTTATCGATGCTGTTACTAAGACATTAAAGAAAGGTGATAAAGTAACTTTAGTAGGTTTTGGTACTTTCTCTGTTTCTAAGCGTGCTGCTCGTACAGGCCGTAACCCTCAAACAGGTGAAACTATTAAAATTAAAGCAAAAAAAGTTGCTCGTTTTAAGGCAGGTAAAGAATTAAGCGGTAAGTTATAATTCAACTGAAAAAAGAATTGAACCCCGCTTTCGCGGGGTTTTTCTATTTTTGCACTTTATTCATCTTATTTATAAATTATTATCATGGGCAGAGGCGACAAAAAAACAGCTAAAGGCAAAAGATTTTTAGGTTCATTTGGTAAATCAAGACCTGCAAAAGCTGCTAAAAACACTAAGAAAGCAGAAGTTAAAGCTTCTTAGTTTTAATTGAATTAAATGGGGTTGATGTATGTTATATTGTATATAACATACATCAACCCCATTTTTATGTCGTTATTTAGCCTTTAAAGGCCTTTGCAGCGATTGCTTTGATGGCATCGACTAATACATCTAAATCGGCTATACGCGTATAAACATGGGGTGTAATCCGCACACAGCTAATATTGCACCAAACAATGGGCACTGATGGATTTTAACACTCTACAATTTCTTCAAATAAAAACAAGCAAAATCGCCATTTCGATTGGCATTTAACATTTCCGAGGTTTGCTGAAATCTTTTCATTTGTGATGCAGTAAATATATTAGCATGTTTACCAGTTGAAAATTCAACCAAACTAATGCCTTGTTTATATAACTCGCTTCCAAAAAATTGTAGCTGATGGGAGTCGTATATTGTTTCTACAAGCTGCAAACCTACGGCATTTGCCAAATTTTGTATACTAATCGATGTATGAAGAAAAAAATGACGGGGAGCATCCAAATTAACCCAATTGGCTCCATACGTTCGAAAAGCAAATGTATCGGCCACCGGAATACGAATCAACGCATAGCCCCCACTAGGCAATAATGTGGTTAGTTTTTCTAATACCTTAAAGGGTTCTTCCATGTGCTCAAAGGAATGATGCATCATGATGAAATCAAACTGACCCGTTAATTCGTAA
>JBIIAP010000248.1:0-4036 GCA_044239855.1 Sediminibacterium sp.
AAACCCTTTTGAATTTTGAATTTCGTCTTTTGAATTTTTACTTTTTAATTTAAACTTATGCTACCATTTTTTTTACAAGATTTATTCAGTAAACAGCAATATAACCCTGATTCATTTTTTCTGATTGCCGGACCTTGTGTTGTTGAAAGTGAAGAAATAGTGATGGAAATTGCTGATTCTGTTGCTACAACTTGTAAGAAATTGGGAATACCTTACGTATTTAAAGCAAGTTATAGAAAAGCCAATAGAACCAGTGCCCACTCTTTTACCGGAATTGGCGACGACAATGGCTTATCGCTCATAAAAAAAGTGGGAGAAACGTATCATTTACCCACTACTTCCGATATCCATGCACATGAAGAAGCAGCGATGGCTGCCCCATTTATAGATATCTTACAAATACCGGCTTTTTTATGCAGACAAACTGATTTATTGTTAGCCGCAGCTGCAACCAATAAAATAGTAAACGTTAAAAAAGGACAATTTTTAAGTGGTGAATCCATGCGATTTGCGGTTGATAAAATACAAAAAGCGGGTAACGATAAAGTGATGTTAACGGAAAGGGGTAATACATTCGGTTATCAGGATTTGGTTGTAGACTATAGGAATATTCCAACCATGTCGGCACATGGGGTACCAGTAATAATGGATTGTACCCATTCCCTGCAACAACCGAATCAATCCAGCGGTGTTACGGGAGGAAATCCCCAAATGATCGGAACTATTGCCAAAGCAGCTATTGCAACAGGAGCCAGCGGTTTATTCATAGAAACACACCCGAATCCTAAAGAAGCAAAAAGTGACGGAGCTAATATGCTGCCACTTCAATTACTGCCTGCATTATTAGAAAAATTAGTTCGATTAAGAGAAACAGTGGTAAAACACGGATTATAAACTAACTGCCATATTTTTAAGGAAAAGCATAACAGTAACTTTATAAATTGTTAATGTTATATATGTTTCATTTTTATTGACGAATGAAACATAGTTTAGCGGAATAATATATATAAAATGCAACAAGTAACTATCATTCTTCTACTGTTTTTTTTCAGCAGTAACAGTATACAAGCACAAGGGCTGGATGCTTTTTTAAAAAAAGCAAAAATAACCAGTGACACCACTAAGAAACAGGGTAAATTATTGGATGTGATTTATGGTAGTGCCACTAAGAAAGGAACATTGGCCAATGAGGAAATAGCCAATGGATTAAAGGAGGCATTGACCAATGGAGTTAAGAAAGGCGCAGAAGTACTTGCTAAACCGGATGGTTTTTTTGCCAATGCTGCACTAAAAATATTAATGCCGCCTGATGCAAAGAAAATTGAAACAACGCTCAGAAGTATGGGCATGAGTAAGCAAGTTGATGAAGCGATCTTATCGATGAATAGAGCCGCAGAAGATGCTTGTAAAAGTGCTGCTCCTATATTTGTTTCAGCAATTAAAGAAATGACCATAACGGATGCGATGGGTATATTGAAAGGAACTGATACGGCGGCTACCGCATATCTACAACAAAAGACAAATCTTGCATTAGCCAATGCATTCAGACCTTCGATTGAAAAATCTCTTGAAAAAACGAATGCTACCAAATATTGGAACACATTAATAACCGCTTATAATGGTTTTAGTTTGAAAAAAATAAATCCGGACTTAGCGGGGTACGTAACAGCGCAATCGATGAACGGAATTTATAATCAAATCGCTTCTGAAGAAAAAGACATCCGAAAAAATCCGCTTGCAAGAAGTAGTGAGTTATTGAAAAAAGTATTTGGCAATTAAGCATTACATCCAACAGCATTTAAAAAACAGGAAATTGGGATAAAGAAAATAAAAAGCGACTGTTCAATTAATATTAAACAGTCGCTTTTTTATGTTTTTGAATATAAATTAAATATCAATTGCTTCGCCGTAAGCTGCTGCAGTAGCTTCTTTCAGGCCTTCACTCATTGTAGGATGCGGGTGAACTGCATTTAATATTTCGTGAGCGGTTGTTTCTAATTTACGAGCAACTACCGCCTCGGCAATCATCTCCGTTACATTGGTACCAATCATATGGCAACCTAAAAATTCACCATATTTAGCATCATAAATAACTTTAACAAAACCATCAGTAGCGCCGGCTGCACTGGCTTTTCCGCTGGCAACAAAGGGGAATTTACCAACTTTAATGTCATAGCCTGCTTCTTTTGCTGCTTTTTCAGTATATCCCACACTAGCGATTTCCGGGGTACAATAGGTACATCCTGGAATATTATTGTAATCCATTACATCAGGTAAATGATGTAATCTTTTTTCATTATAGCCAATATGTTCTGCAGCATTAATGCCTTCTTTTGCAGCTACGTGAGCTAAGGCCTGTCCCGGAGAGCAGTCCCCAATTGCATAAATTCCAGCAACAGAAGTCTGTTGGTATTTATCAACAATTATTTTTCCTTTTTCAGATTTTATGCCATTCTCTTCCAAACCAATATTTTCAATATTTGCTACTACACCAACTGCGCTTAATACAATGTCAGCTTCTAAAACAATAGTAGAACCATCCTGTTTTTTTACAGAAGCTTTTACACCTGCACCGCTGGTATCAACAGACTCTACAGAAGCATTGGTCATTATTTCAATGCCCATTTTCTTATATTGCTTTTCAAGCTCTTTAGAAATATCTTCATCTTCTACAGGAACAATGCGAGGCAAAAATTCTACAATAGTTACTTTAGTTCCCATGCTGTTGTACACATAAGCAAACTCAACCCCTATTGCACCACTACCAACAATGATCATGCTTTTAGGCTGTTCCGCTAGTACCATCGCTTCTCTGTATCCAATTATTTTTTTACCATCTTGTTTAAGATTGGGTAACTCTCTACTTCTACCACCAGTGGCGATAATAATATTTTTAGCTTCTACCACATTTTTAGAACCATCTGCTGCAGTTACTTCAACCTGACCTTTGGCTTTTACTTTACCATAGCCCATAATCACATCAATCTTGTTCTTTTTCATTAAGAATTGAACGCCTTTGCTCATTTTATCGGCAACGCCGCGACTTCTTTTAACTACTGCTCCAAAATCGTGTTGAACATTTGATGCATTGATCCCGTAACTGGCACTGTGTTTCATATATTCATAAACCTGCGCACTTTTAATTAATGCTTTGGTAGGAATACAACCCCAATTTAAGCAAACGCCGCCAAGGCTCTCCTTTTCAATGATTGCCACTTTAAACCCTAATTGAGAAGCACGAATTGCAGCCGGATAACCTCCGGGACCACTTCCAAGTACAATTACATCATATGCCATGTTATACAAATTATATTTTATACAATAATAGATTTGAGAATGCGAAAATACTTGCAATTGCTCAAACTAAAAAAGAGAATCCCCGGTTATTCAAAAAATATACGAATTGTTTGATAAAACCACTTATTTCCGGCGGCCGAAGCGTTAGGTTGAAGTTGTTCATCGTATCCCTGAAAACCAAATAAACCGGCCATATTCCCATTTCTTATAGCAATTTCCAGGAAACCAGCAGAGTTAAACCAAGCAACCTTATCGTGTTCGTTAACCCCGGCATAATTTCCGCTTAAGTTTTCAATAACTTCATTTCGTTGAAACATTATTTTAAACTGTCGGCCTTTTCGATGTTCCTCAAAATCTTTTTCTGTAATATTTACCACCACATTTTCAAAATGATCAATAAATATCACTTGCCCTTCAATCCAATTGGGGCCAACGGTTGGACGTAAAGGATATTTTTCAACAAAATCAGTTGCAAGGTCACCCACTGCGTTTAAATTTTGATAATCATCCAATTTATAAATAGCAGCTGCTAAATCAGCGGTTATGTTTAACAGATTTGCATTTTTGGAAACAGGCACCCTTATTATTTTAGCAGGTTTAACACCGATTATCATGGTAATTAGTCCGTTATCCGGACAAATGATGAATTGATTATTATGTTGAGCTATAAGAAAATAATCCTTATCTGACTCAAAGACATTTATTAAAATAAGATGATATGTACCATCCGGAAAATGTT
>JBIIAP010000249.1:0-4029 GCA_044239855.1 Sediminibacterium sp.
ATAGGTGTATTTTTATGGTGTTGAATTGCCAGATGAAATTTGCTTTTAATCTTTAGGGATTAGGCTGCAAACTATTCACATAGCGCATTTCATATTGAAGGATGTTTATTAAACAAAGTATAGGGAACAAACCTACATACTCGTATATCGACAATAAATGATAGGTATTCTAGTATTGATTGATTCTCGTTAGGCGTAGAGACGACATGCGGGCGCCTTTTAAAAATTAAAATTTTAAAAAATTCAAAATTCAAAAGGCAAAATAAATTCCACATCAATAAATTTATTTGACTATTTATGGTAATTGATATAAAAAATGTATATTGAGGTTAATTAAAACAATAGTTATGCCTACCGGAACAGTAAAATGGTTCAACGATGCAAAAGGTTTTGGATTTATTAAGCCAGATGATGGCAGTGAAGACCTTTTTGCACATTTCTCAGCCATCAATATGGGTGGTTTTAAGTCTTTAAAAGAGGGACAAAAAGTTACTTATGATATTGTAGATGGACAAAAAGGAAAACAAGCCGGAAATATTCAAAGTGCTGAATAAAATAACACAGCCCTAGAATATTAGTAGACTGCTTCAATATTAAACAGTTTTCTTAAAGCATGATACCCGTAATTGCTAGCTTTTTGCTGCTTTTGCGGGTATTTTTTAATAATCTGCGAAATCCCGATAACTTAGAAGGAGTATAATAAAAAATTAAACCCCTCGTAGAAACGAGGGGTTTTTTCGATTGCTTGCCATTATAAAAAAAAGTTGATTTTTATTTTTGTTCCACAAATATAGGCATAATCACGATAAAAAATTTCATTAGTTTAGATAAAATGATTTTTTAAAGAGATTTACTTGTAAAACGAGCAAGTTTAATGAAAAAAGTATATATATATAATTATATAATATGATTTAGATAATTGAATTTATGCGCTTCCCGGATAAGCTTTTATAGCAGCTTCTAAACAATCCATCGCTTTATTGATGTCATGTAGATTTAAAACATAAGCCAACCGTACTTCTTTCTTTCCTAATCCCGCAGTGCCATAAAACCCTGTTGCAGGTGCCAACATTATGGTCGCACCCTGGTAGGAAAAATCTTCTAAAAGCCATTGACAAAATTTATCTGCATCATCAATAGGTAACTGTGCTATTGCATAAAATGCCCCACCCGGATTAGGACAAAATACTCCTTCCATGGCATTTAATCTTTTTACCAATACATCTCTTCTCAAAAGGTATTCCGCCTTGGTGGTATCAAAATAATCAGCCGGTAAATCAATGGCCGCTTCACCGGCAATTTGTGCAAAACTAGGTGGACTTAATCTTGCTTGTGCAAACTTCATCACCGCATCTAATACGGCCTGATTTTTTGTTACCAATGCCCCAATTCTACCGCCACATGCGCTGTAACGTTTACTGATGGTGTCCATCATGATCACATGCTGCGCTGCATCTTTTAAATGCATGGCACTTACTTGTTCCCCACCATAGCAAAACTCTCGGTATGCTTCATCCGAAAACAAATAAAGGTTATGTTTTATGATTAACTCTTTTAGCTGTTGCATCTCTTCCTTACTGTATAGATAACCAGTAGGGTTATTGGGATTACATATCACTATCGCCTTGGTTTTAGGCGTTATTTTTGCTTCAAAATCTGTAATGGGAGGTAAGGCAAAACCATTTTCTATTTTGGACGTAACAGGTACCACTTTAACACCTGCTGCTACAGCAAATCCATTATAATTCGCATAAAAGGGCTCAGGTATAATCACTTCATCTCCCGCATCCAGGCATGCCATAAAACCAAATTGTATGGCTTCACTGCCCCCGGTTGTTACAATAATTTGTTGCGGGGTTACTTCAATACCAACTGAATGATAATATTGTACCAATTTTTGTCGGTAACTTTCATTACCCGCACTGTGGCTATATTCTAGCACTTTAAAATCACTATGTCTTACCGCATCTAAAATGGCTTTGGGCGTTTCAATATCTGGTTGACCAATATTTAAATGATACACTTTGGTGCCTCTTTTTTTAGCGGCTTCCGCAAAGGGTACTAACTTTCTGATAGGAGATGCCGGCATGGCAAGTCCCCGTTGACTAATTGCTAACATACTATTGGGTTGATGCGTGAGTTGAACTATTTTTTATCTACCACTTCACCTTCAATAGTAAGGATATAGGGTTGTGCCTGATTCGCAAATTTAACGGTCACTTTCTTTGTAAAAGTTCCCGGAGTAGCCGCATTATAAGTTACTTTAATGTCACTGGTTTTTCCTTTTAATATTGGCTTATTGTCGTACACAGGTGTTGTACATCCACATTCTGCAACTGCAGATTCTATGATTACCGGCTTAGGCGACGGATTAGAAAAGCTAAAAATGTAAGTTGCCGGAACATTTTTTTTGATTTTGCCAAAATTGTGTTTCACCTCTTTAAATTGAACAGGTGTTTGGCCAAATAAGTTCATTCCTACAAAAAGGCATACTACTAAAGAAAAGTACTTCATAATGGTTGATTTTATTGCAATGAATTGATTGAAACACCAAAATTAAGTAAACTTTTTGCAATGCATTGACTTTGAAATTGAGTGATAGATTTTAACAGTTTATCTACAATTTTAAAAATGTAGCCTACGTGGGTAATTATTCGCCTGCTATTCGTTCTCAGGCGTTATTTTTGCTATATGGAATCACTCACCAATAGTCAGCAGCATTATGATATGCTATCTTTTGAGGCATTTCGTAAAGCAATTCTGGAAGATTATAAAACAGCTGTCATTAGCCGTGAAGTAAGCCTTTTGGGTAGAAGGGAGGTACTTACCGGGAAGGCTAAGTTTGGCATTTTTGGGGATGGTAAAGAAGTAGCGCAGATTGCGATGGCTAAATTCTTTAAACCGGGTGATTACAGAAGTGGCTATTATCGTGATCAAACATTTATGTTTGCCGCAGGTTTGGCAACGGTAGAACAATACTTTTCTCAGTTATATGGCGATACCGACCCTCAAAACGATCCGTTTAGTTCTGGCCGACAAATGAATGCACATTTTGCTACCCGATTTGTGGAAGAAAATGGAGAATGGGTGGATTTGGTTAACAGGAAGAATATTACCGCCGACATGGCGCCCACTGCTTCTCAAATGCCCAGAGCGTTAGGATTGGCCTATGCATCTAAATGTTTCAGAGAAAGTAAGCACAAAGACGAATTACAATCACTCAGTAACAATGGCAATGAAATTTGCTTTTGTACCATTGGTGATGCGAGTACCAGCGAAGGCCATTTTTGGGAAGCCATGAATGCCGCCGGAGTATTACAAGTTCCGTTGGCTGTATTTGTTTGGGATGATGGATATGGCATTTCTGTGCCTAAAAGTCTGCAAACTACCAAAGGGTCTATTTCGGAAGCATTACGGGGATTAGAAAAATTGGATGATACCAATGGTATCAGAATTTATAAATTAAAAGCCTGGGATTATGCCGGCATGTGTCAGGTTATTGAACATGCTTTGCAACAAATGCGCGACACGCATGTGCCCGCATTATTTCATGTAGAAGAAGTTACGCAACCACAAGGCCATTCTACCAGTGGCAGTCACGAAAGATATAAATCACCAGAACGACTTGCCTGGGAGCGCGAATGGGATTGTATCAAGAAAATGAGAGAATGGATGTTGGAAAATGGTTTGGCAGAAGAAGAGGAAATTGCTGCTGCTGAACAGTTTGCCAAGGCGCACGTTAAAGACAGTCGCCAAATAGCTTGGGATAAATATATTTTACCGCTGCGGGCTAAACAAACCCAGGCTGTTGAAATATTACGTGAAATGGTGGTGAATGATATCGAACGCTACAATCAAATTCAACAATTAGCTACTGACCTTAACAATATAAAAGAACCACTCAGAAGAGATATACTGCGTGCATTATTCCGAGGAGCTGAAATAGCACCGGATTCTCCTTCCATATCATCAGTAAGAAACTTTTATCAGCAATATTTAGCTGAAAACAAAGCAACTTATAATTCTCAT
>JBIIAP010000047.1:0-12967 GCA_044239855.1 Sediminibacterium sp.
CGATGGCTTTACAACGTTTAAAAGAAGCTGCTGAAAAAGCTAAAGTTGAATTAAGCTCTTCTTCTGAAACTGAAATTAATTTGCCTTATGTAACTGCCGTTGATGGGGTACCTAAACACTTGGTTCTAAAATTAACCCGTGCAAAGTTTGAGCAATTAGCAGATAACTTATTCGTTCGATGTTTAAAGCCTTGCGAAGCTGCTTTAAAAGATGCAGGATACGCTACATCAGAAATTGATGAAATTATTTTAGTGGGTGGTTCAAGCCGTATTCCTAAAGTACAGGAAATTGTGGAGAAATTCTTTGGCAAGAAACCTAACAGAGGGGTGAATCCTGATGAAGTGGTGGCTGTAGGTGCAGCAATTCAAGGTGCTGTACTAACGGGTGAAGTTAAAGATGTATTGTTGTTAGATGTTACACCTTTAAGCCTCGGTATAGAAACCATGGGCGGCGTTATGACTACCATGATTGGATCCAACACAACCATACCTACTAAAAAAACAGAAGTGTATTCTACCGCTAGCGATAATCAGCCCGGTGTGCAGATTCATGTGCTACAAGGCGAACGCCCAATGGCTAATCAAAATAAAAGCTTAGGTATGTTCAATTTAGATGGAATTCCACCGGCTCCAAGAGGTGTCCCTCAAATTGAAGTTACTTTTGATATTGATGCCAACGGTATGTTACACGTAAGTGCAAAAGATAAAGGAACCGGTAAAGAACAAAAAATTAGAATTGAAGCTGGTAGCGGTCTAAGTAAGGAAGAAGTGGAGAAAATGAAAGCAGAAGCTAAAGCTAATGAGGCATCTGATAAAGAAGCCAGAGAAAAGGTTGAAAAAATCAATCAGGCAGATAGTATGATATTCCAAACTGAAAAACAATTCAATGAGTTTGGGGATAAAATTCCTGCTGACAAAAAAGGTGCTATCGAAACGGCTTTAAATAAGTTAAAAGAAGCCCACAAAAGTCAGGATATACCTGCCATTGATACCGCTTTAGCTGAAATGAATGTTGCGTGGACTGCTGCAAGTGAAGACATTTATAAAGCGCAGCAAGATGGAGGTGCTCAACCAGGTGCGGAGCAAACAGGTGCTAATCATTCCAATACTCAAACTTCTAACGATACCGTTGAAGATGCAACTTTCGAAGAAGTAAAATAGTAGTTGTTAATATTGTACAAACAAAATGCGCTCCAATTGGAGCGCATTTTGTTTGTAGAATACCTTTTTACTTTTGAATTTTTATTTTTGCTTTTTAAAATTATTTAAGAATTACAGTACCCATTTGAAGGGTAATTTGGCGCTCAAATTCTTTCAGCTGTTTATGCAATTCAATTAGTTTTAATTGTTCTTCAAAACCGGCATTTTCCATATCACGCTGATTTTGCTCATACATCTTTTTGATTTTTCGTAATTTAAAATAATTCAAACTGGTTAACGTATCACTTACAGATACATCTCTCGTTAAAATTTTCATGCCTTCCATTTTTTCATCCCACCTTTGACTTAATTCAAATGGGTGCATAGAAATATTAACAATGATGTTCCTAATTACTTCATCATCATGGTACAACATAGTGTTGGTTGTAGGCTCCAGCCCTTTATTGTACCAATCTTTGTAAATGTCTAATATTTGCTCATAAACAGGATTGTCGAAATGAAATTGTTCTAACTCTTCAAATATATAAGCGGCGATAGTTTTTTCTGTATCAAAAGGTTTTAATCCATAGTCTAATAAAACCCTGATTACATTTTTTTCAAATAAATCATCTTGTTGAAATAAGGCAAATGTATCATCCAACTCATTGGATGGTTCAACCGCATTTTGTTGCAAAAAAGCCGCTTCTTCAAATGGCAGTTTTTTATCCTCTTTTACAATCTTATCTCTTTTGTATTTGTTAACTAAATTGGTAAATCCCGTTTCATCTATCTTCAGTAAAAAAGAGCATTGTTTTATATAATCCTGTTGTTTGGTAAAATCTTCCGCGCGACTTAATTTGCTTATTGTTTCAGCTATCTGATTGGTTACTTCGCTTTTTTTGGTAACATCCGTACCAGCTTCTTTCATCAATACTTCTAACTGAAAAAGGATAAAATCTTTTTTAGAAGCAGCAATAAATTCATTGAAGGTGGCAGCACCAACTTTGTTTACATAACTATCGGGGTCTTCTTTGTCTGGAATTAAAACCAGTTTTACATTCAGGCTTTCTTCTAAAGCCAAATCTAATCCACGCAATGCGGCTTTAATACCCGCACTGTCTCCATCATAAATAATCGTTAGATTATTGGTGTATTTCTTGATTAATCTCAGTTGGTCTATTGTTAAAGATGTACCACCACTGGCAACTACATTTTCAATACCAGCCTGATGTAAACTCACCACATCTGTATAGCCTTCTACCAATAAACATTCATCTGCCTTATCAATTGCGGTTCTGGCAAAATAGGAGCCGTATAAGATTTTACTTTTTACATATATTTCATTTTCAGGAGTATTAATATATTTGGGAGCACGATCATTCTTACCAATAATTCTGGCTCCAAAGCCAATTACTTTACCGCTATTATTATGAATAGGGAAAATAATTCTACCTCTGTAATTATCGGCCAATTCATTATTTCTGTTAGCAACCAATCCTGTCTTTAATAGTAATTCAGGATTAAATTGATTGGCCAATAGCTCTTTGGTAAGAGCATCCTTTTTTTCCGGATTATAACCTACCTGAAACTTTAGTAAAATATCTTCCCTAAAACCTCGTTCTTTTAAATAGGAGAGGGCAATCTGTTGGCCATCCTCCGTTTGCATTAGTTGATCAGCAAAAAACTTCTGAGCAAAATGATTAATGGCATGAAGACTATCTGCAACCTGAAATTGTTGAATTTGTTCAGGTGTTTTTTGGGTCTCCTCTATTTCAATGTTATACCTTTCTGCCAACCAACGTAAAGCTTCTACATAGCTATACTTCTCATGCTCCATTAAAAAGGAGATACTATTGCCACTTTTACCACAACCAAAACATTTGAAAATTTCTTTAGCCGGAGAAACCGTAAAAGAAGGTGACTTCTCCCCATGAAAAGGGCATAAGCCCAGGTAATTGGTACCCCTTTTTTTTAGCTTTATAAATTCTCCAATGATATCAATGATATCAATTCGATTGGTAATCTGTTGTATCGTATTAGGAGAAATCATATTATTTAAATAGAACTGTAAATTTACTTATTGTTGAGTGTTAGTTACTAAAAAATAATTATTATTGAAAATATTATTAAAGTAATTATTTTTAAAAATGTTAAAAAAAGAAAGACATGCCTTTATTATCCAACAAATTAATATACATAATAAAGTATTGTGTACAGATCTCGGACTTCAATTAAATGTGTCAGAAGACACTGTCAGAAGAGACTTACAAGAATTAGCGGAAGAGGGTAAATTAATTAAAGTACACGGCGGCGCATTGTCAAAATCTTTTCATTTTACTATCGAAAGAAACAATGTTTATTCGCTATCCGAAAAACAAATTATTGCTCGCAAAGTTGTACCATTAATTAAAGATGGTATGCTGGTAGTGATTTCTGGGGGGACTACTATAAGGGAATTAGTGAAAATTTTACCGGCTGATTTAAATGCAACTTTTGTGACTGCAAATGTACCTATTGCGCTGGAGTTATTAGATCATCCGAATATTGAAGTTATATTTTTGGGAAATAGGTTACTTAAAAGTGCTCAAATGGCTGTTGGGGCTGAGGTGGTTCAGCGGTTGGGACAAATTAAAGCCGATTTATGCCTGCTGGGTACCAATAGTATACATCCAGATTTTGGTATTTCCGATTTAGAATGGGAAATCATAGAAGTAAAAAAAGCGATGATTGGCTGTGCCCAAAAAATAGTTTCCTTAGCTATTTCAGAAAAATTAAATAGTATACAACAATTGCAGGTTTGTGCAATTGAAAAAGTCGATATATTAATAACGGAATTAGAAACGGAAAATGCTTTATTGACTCCCTTTAAGGAAAAAGGGCTAACAATTTTATAAATTTATTTATATTATAAATAAATTACATATTGCTGTTATTTGCAATTTTTATAAATTAAATGAACTAGACTTTATGTTGATTTAATAGTAACATATTTATTTTCTTATTCTACTTTTTGTTTTATATATTTAACTTTTATTTAAAGATTTTTAAAAGCGGTTATTTGCAGTTTATTGCATGGTTTCTGTTTTTTTAACTAAACATCCATATCTTATGAAAAAAATTCTAAGCTTGACGAAGTCTGCAATGATTTTGCTGTTCTTGTTCTCGCTACCCATTTATGGGCAAAGTCAAACTATTTCCGGTACCATACTGGATGCTGACAAAAAAACACCCCTTGCTGGTGTTACCATTAAAGTTGTAGGAACAAAAACAACTGAACAAACTAAAGACAATGGTTCCTTTTCTATCCAAGCCAGTAAAGGTCAAAATTTATTGGTATCTTATGTTGGATATGAAAGCCAACGAGTGAATGTAAAAGAAAGTAACATTACCGTATCTCTTAAAAGTTCAGTAACTGAACTCGAAGAAGTAGTTGTTGCTATGGACATTAAAAGAAAGCCTAGAGAATTAGGTTATTCTGTTCAAAAAGTTACTGGTAAAGATATAGCAGAAAGCCAGCGTGAAAACTTCGTGAATAGTTTACAAGGTCGTATTGCAGGGGCTTCAATCACCTCAACAGGTGGACAAGCTGGTGCATCTTCTAACATCGTATTGAGAGGGTTTAACTCAATGGCATTAAGTAACCAACCATTATTTGTAATTGATGGGGTAATTGTAGATAACCAAACGGTGAACGAAACCAGTAATGGCGGATCTCAATTAGGATTGGCTTCTGATAAACCCAATAGAAACAATGATTACACTAACCGTATTGCAGATGTTAATCAGAATGATATAGAAAATGTAACTGTGTTAAAAGGACCAGAAGCTACCGCATTATATGGTAGCCAGGCAAGTTCTGGAGCTATTGTAATTACTACCAAAAAAGCAAAATCAACCGGCAAAATTGGCGTGAACTACGACAATAGTTTTAGAATGCAAAAAATTAACCGTTTCCCAAGTTACTCAAATATGTATGGACAGGGTAATTTTGGTCTTACAGACAAAAATGTGTTCTCTTATTTCGGACCAGCTACATCTCCAGAAAGCACTATTTATGATAATGTTAAAAACTTCTTTCAAAGAGGACTTTCACAAACGCATAATGTAAGTTTAGAATACGGCAAGAAAAATACATCTTGGAGATTCTCCGGATCAGCTTTTATGCAAGATGGGGTAGTACCTAATAACACTTTTAACAGATATAATTTACGTTTATCTAACACTACCAAAATTGGAAAGTACATTGATGTGTCTCCAGCAATTTCTTACATAAACAGTAACAATCAAAAACCTTTAAGAGGTGCAGGTGGTTATCTATTGAATTTAATGTTATGGCCAATGGACAATAACATTACTAATTTTGTGGATTCAAATGCCGTAAAGATTAAATTGGGTAACAATGAATTTGATAACCCATTGTTTAGTGCAAATAATAATAGAAGTTACGATAAAACAGATCGTGTACTTACTACCCTTGGAATCAATATAAATCCAACTTCTTGGTTAACCATTTCAGGTCGTTTTGGATATGATTATTACAGGTCAACAGGTTATACCATCATTGACTCATTGTCATCTTTAGCATTAACTACCAAGGGGTCACAAGATAATTACTATCGTAATTATTATGGATACAATCATACTATTACTGCAACTGCTAAAAAAACGTTTGGCGATTTTAGTACCAGATTAATGGTGGGTAATATGTGGCAAGATTATGAGACACAAATGTATGCCGTGTCTGGATTTTTCGTGAAAGGTGACTATCGTTTTGCAAGTGATAGTAACAACACACGCGAAACTGGTAGAGCTAGATTGAGTAATTCAATAAGAACTGGAGGCTACAATTTAAGTATCAACAGACAGAATGCATTCTTTGGTGAAGCTGCTGTGAGTTACAAAAATTTAGCATTTTTCTCTTATTCACACAGATTTGAAAACTCTTCTATTTTCCCTGCTGATTACAGAAACTATAACTATCCTGCTGGAAGTATCAGTTTTATTATGTCTGATATCTTCCCATCTATTAAAAATAGTGCAATCAATTATTTTAAATTAAGGGGATCGTTAGCGCAAACAGCTAGATCTAGTGCACCTTATGCAAATCAATCTGTATTTAATTTTGCATTGTCTAGCGGTGGTGGATATTCCTATGCATTTAACAACAATAACTATTATTTAGAACCAGAACGTCAAAAAACTTATGAAATTGGTGCTGAATTCAAGTTGTTAAAGAATAAACTTGGCTTGGATGTAACCTATTACAATACATTGAACGAAAAACAAATTGCAGAAAACTTTAGAGCTAGTTATGGAACAGGGTATGTATTAAATACCTTAAATGTAGGATCTACAAGAAATACTGGTATTGAAATTAGTTTAGATGCAAGTCCTATTCAAAATAAAAATTTTGGATGGAATTTCCGTTTGAATTTCAATAGAATGAGAAATGAAGTATTGTCTTTACCTGCAAACGTACCTGAATTTTATATATCGGATACTTGGTTGTATGGTAATGCAAGAGGTGGTTTAATTCAAGGTGGAGCAAGTACCAGTATCACAGCGTATGGTTACCAAAGAAACTTAAAGGGTGATATCTTGGTTGATCCTGCAAATGGGTTACCATTAATTGATCAAAATTTTAGAGTGAGAGGAGATAGAAATCCAAACTTTACTTTAGGGATACTCAATAATTTCCGTTACAAGAATTGGACATTAAATATGCTTTGGGATTTAAAAGTGGGTGGAGATATATTTAATGGAACAGACATGTTCTTAACTATTAGAGGTAAGAGTACCCGCAATGATGATAGAACAACGAGCAGAATTGTTACAGGCGTTTTAAATGATGGATTACAAAACACGGCTAACCCAACTAAAAATAATATAGTAGTAAAGCCGTATGATCTTCAAGCATACTATACTTCAAGAATGCCGGAAGAAGAATTTATCCAAAGAAATGTAAATTGGTTTAGATTAAGAGATATTACCTTGAATTACTTGGTTGATCCTAAAAGAATTAAAAACCTTTCTTTCTTAAAATCACTGGGTCTCTTTGTTACAGGTAATGATTTAATTCTTATTACCAATTATTTAGGTGCCGATCCTGCAGTAAATGGAAACACTTCTGGTTCTCGTGGAGTTGGTGGATTTGGATTTGATTATGGTAATATTGGAACACCAATTAGTGTAAATGTTGGTTTAAAAGCTGGATTTTAATCGTACACCAATTATTTTAAAACGAAACGTATAAATATATTTTATGAAATATAAATTCTATAAAACATTTTTTCTAATTGCAACGATTACTTCGATAGTATCTTGTAGTAAGAAAATTGATGAGGCATACCAAAATCCAAATGCGGATGTTAAAGTGCCTGTTGAAACACTTTTACCTCCAATTGTTGCAAGTATGGTGGGGAACACTGCATATCATGGACCTGCTAATGACATGCGATTCATTGGACGATATATTCAAAACTGGCATATGTCTACTTCCGGTGATTTATATGATCAAATGGGTTATGCCGTTGGTTCTGATAACGCAGCTTCAACATGGCGTACTCATTATTATGATCTGGGACAAAACTTAGTGAACATGATTAAGTGGGCAGAAGAAGAAAAGAAATGGGATTATGTAGGCGTGGGACAAGCTATTTTTGCCTGGAGTTGGTTAACAATTAGCGACTATTATGGAGAACTTATTTTAAAAGAGGCGTTTGATCCCAGTCAGCTAACTTTTAAATACGATACTGAACCAGAAGTGTATGATTATGTTAGACAATTGTGTTTTAAGGCACTTGAAAATTTAAATAAAACAGGTGATGGGGTAAACACTGCAAATCTTGCAAAAGGGGATCAATATTTATACAATGGAGACGTAAACAAGTGGAAAAAGTTTGTTAATGGTATTTTAGCAAGATCTTACAATCACCTCAGCAACAAAACCACTTATAAGCCAGATTCTGTTATTTATTATGCAAATTTGTCTATATTAAATAATGAGGATAATGCAAGTTTAAAATACGTTGCTACTGGTAGTAATAGAAGTGCAAATTACAATGGACCTTTTAGTAACAATGGAATTGGCTCATTGCGCCAAAGTGAATACAGCGTTAAGCTTATGACTGGTGCTAATTCAGCATTTAGTGGCGTGGTAGACCCAAGAAGATGGTATATGTTGAAACCAAACCCTAATGGTACTTTAGTAGGTGTTCAACCAAATAGAGGGGTTACTGCAATTGTTAATGTAAATGATCGCCCAAATAATTTTTATGGTAGTACCAATATAACAACAATTGCACCTGCTGGTGGATTAGATACTGGATGTACGTATATATTTAAAAATTATGCGGAGTCTCCAATTTTAACTGCTAGTGAAGTGAAGTTTATGATTGCTGAAGCTGCAATGCGTAATGGTGATCCTGCTTTAGCAACCTCAGCTTATAAAGATGCAATCAGATTAAACTTTGATATGCTGAGTACCAAGTATAATGAAGGCATTCCTGTCGCCAGACAAATTACGCCTGCAATTCGGGATGCTTTCATAGCAAACCCTTTAGTGGTTCCAGCTCAACTTACTTTAACTCATATTATGCTTCAAAAATATATTTCTCTTTGGGGACATGGTATTCTAGAAACATGGGTTGATATGCGAAGATTCCATTACACAGATAAAGATCCTGTTACCGGCTCTCAAGTATATGCTGATTTCACAATCCCTACAGGGTCTAACTTGTTTGTAGACAATGGTGGATTCCCAGTTTATCGTGTTCGTCCAAGGTTCAATTCTGAATATGTTTGGAATTTGAAAGAATTAATTAGAATTGGTGCAGATAAAGCAAATTACCACACCAAAGAAGGTTGGTTTTCTCAAAAGTAATCACTCAATCAAATTTAAACGATGAAAAAAATTATATCATACACTTTGTTAGTAGCTACTTCAATCATGCTATTTACAGCTTGTAAAAAACAAACAGATCTTGTTGCAAATTTTTCGTTAGGAAGTGAAAAAGCTTTTTTGCGAGTAATTCATGCAGCTCCAAGTTTTAGAGCTATTTATAATGCTCCGGATTCCTTTAACATTTATGTAAATAATGGTAAAGTAAATAATAGTTATATAACATATGGTGGACAGTTCCCAGCATCAGGTTCTACACAAAATGGGTATTTTGCATTAACTCCAGGATTGAATAATGTAGTATTGTCTTTTGGCGGTATACTTAGCCAAAATGGAGATTCAATTCCTTTTTCTTTTTCCGATAAATTATTTGCACTAGGTAAATATTATTCCATAGTTATTACCGACAAATACAATTTAACTGAAGATTCTGTAAAAATGATATTAGAAGATAAGTTTACTACGCCTAGTAACAATAATTATGGATTGCGTTTTATACATGCTGTTTTAAATGATACGGCAGGTAAAAATATTGATGTGTTTTCTAAAAGGAGAGGAGCTAATATTGTTTCTAATATTAAACCAGGTCAAGTAGTTGATTTTCAATCCATTCCTATGGAATCTACATTAAGTGATACCCTTTTTGTTAGAAGAGCTGGTACTAGCTTTAATTTATCTACCTTAAATGGTGCTTCTTTCAGCAATCAAAGAACCTATACCATGATTTATAGAGGGGATGGCAGATTAACTAGCGGTACAAAAGCCAGATCACTAGCAAATTATATTCATTAGTATTAATAGCATGTTCCAGATAAAAATAAAGCCCGACTATCTTAGTTGGGCTTTATTTTTAAAATCTTATATTATCAATAGAATAATAATATGATTATTCTTGCTACGTAAATACTAAACACAAAAAAACACTTGCCAAATAATAGCAAGTGTTTTCTTTGTGACCGCGTTAGGATTCAAACCTAAAACCTTCTGATCCGTAGTCAGATGCTCTATTCAGTTGAGCTACGCAGCCTTTGATTCCCTAAGGGGGTGCAAATATAAAACAATAATTTTTATTATCAAAATATGCGCTACATTTTATAATCCATAAATACTAGCCGCTGATTTTTCTAAAATTTTATCTGGAATTACCAATGCCAAAACCTTAGCTATTTTATTGATAAAGCCAGGTACTATTTCTGTTTTACCTGCTAAAATTCCCTTGATGCTAATTTTTGCTACTTCAGTAGGTGACATATTGAATTTTTCAGCCATTTTAAGTGCCTTTTGATTGGTAACATTGGCTCTTTGAGCAAATTGGGTGTCTGTAGCCCCAGGACAAACACAACTTACTGAAATGGTTGAATTGCTTAGTTCATAGGATAAACCCCTACTAAAGCTTAAAACAAAGGCCTTACTGGCAGCATAGATATTTAATCCTGGAACTGATTGGTATGCCGCACTGCTAGCAATATTGGCGATATATGCTCGTTCCCTGTTTTTTAAATGGGGTAAAAATAAATAAGTAAGACTTACTAGACTATTAATATTCACTTGAAGCATTTGTAAGTGTTCGTCTAAAGTATAAGTGTCTATTAAACCATTTAAACCATATCCGGCATTATTGATTAAGATGTCTACTTCATACCCATTTTTATTTACCCAATCAAAAATTGTTTGAGCAGCTTGCTGATTGGCTAGGTCTAAAGCCAGATAGGCAGTTGATACATTAAATTGAGTAGTTAACTCATTCGCATACGTACTCAATAATTCTTCACTTCTGGCTACTAATAATAATCCGTAACCTTTTTGTGCCAATTCATATGCCAATGCCTTCCCAATGCCTTTACTTGCCCCTGTAATTAATGCGTATTTCATATTTGTTTATTAAAAAAAGTCAACCTGGGTTGACTTTTAATTAGTAAAAAATTATAGTTTATTTAGGCACCTTTTTAGCTAATTTATGATAAAATGGTGTTTTACTATTTGCATCTTTAGGCATGTATTTTCCGGTTATGATTGGAACATACATAACCCTTCTGCGTGATGCCTCACCCACAAGAGGCGATTGTTTTACACGATGCCAGGTTCTCCCATCATGCACGGTTAAATCTCCGGATTGAATGTCAAATCCTACTTCTTTTTCATCATCAGAATTGTCAATAAAATATTTTTTACCGAATAAAAGCTTAAGTACGCTTTGTTTATGGGTTCCGGGAAGAACTCGTAAGCCACCATTATCAAATAAACAGGTATCTAAATGTATTCCAACATTTAGCATTGGCATAATTTTTTGACCTAAGAATAAATCCCTAGGTGAATCTGTATGCCAACCCATTTGAGTAAAATTGCTGTTGGGCGTGTTAATATAATTATTGATCACTAAACCATCTTTCTCATTTTCCCCAATTCTTCCGTCATATGGTTTTAAAAAATCTGTAAGGGCAGTTAATCTTGGATCAGATAATAAATTATGTAAAGTTTCGCTGTATAGAGAACTAAAACAAAGACGCTGTATAGTAGTTGATCCATCTTCGTTCTTGCCAAATTTAAGAGGTATTCCATTTACCTTATCCTTGCCCTCATTCAGCCACATTTGCTCTATTCTTTTTAATTCACTAATGCATTCATCTACTTGCTCCTTTTTTAAGAAATTTCTGAAGATGATAACACCATGTTCATTAAAAAAATTCAATTGCTCATCCGAAATTGTGTTGCCTAAATTAAAATTGCAGTCCCATTTTTTCATCCTATCACGCACTTTGATAAAACAATTAGTTTGTATTAATTATTTGTTATGTTTAACAAAATCAAATGTACAAAATACTTCCATTTATTAGTTATTTTATCGAACTTTATATTTCTAAATTGACTTTTTGCTTATTATATGAGAAAATATTTGTATTTGTTTGCTTTTATATATTTATTATTACTAGATACTGTAAATTCTTTATTCGCTCAAAATAATTCAATAAAAAAGAGTCATTTTCAAGTACTGCCGGTAGTTGCCCGTTCAATAGAAACTAATTGGGCATTTGGTTCTGCTGGTTCATTAACTTTTCATCCAGATGCTAAAGACACTATTTCAAGAACATCTAATTTAATTTTTCTGGGCTTGTATTCAGTAAATAAACAATTTATATCAGCGATAAATGGAACTCAATATTTTAATAAAGAAAAATTTATTTTAACTGAACAAATCTCCTACAGCTCTTTTCCAAATAAATATTGGGGTTTAGGCAACTTTACTGCTGATAATAATGAAGAATCATATGATTTTAAACAGTTCTATGTATACCTGCATCCATTGTACAAAATAGCTCCACACCTATTTTTAGGGAATATGTTTGAATTTCAAAAGGTTTGGGACGTATCTTATAATACAGGAGGTAAGTTGGATCAGGATAAAGTAGTCGGTATAAAAGGTTATCAAGTATCCGGATTAGGCGGAAGCATCACTTATGATAATCGAAATGATGCGTTTTACCCTGATAAAGGAGCTTTTGCTCAGATTTATTTTAACCATTTTAACCCGATTTTTGGTTCCGATTATCAATTCACGTCTTTTGAATTGGATTTTAGAAAATTTTATCGATTAGCTAAGCATAACATATTGGCGCTGCAAGTTTATAGTTTTAATAATGTTGGTTCAGAAATACCATTAAGAAGTTTAGCCTATTTAGGAGGGGCAAGTAAATTGCGTGGTTATTATGAAGGCAGATATCTTGATAACAATAATTTTGTGGTACAATCAGAGTATCGATTTAATTTATATAAAAGGTTTTCAATGGTTTCATTTTTTGGGTTTGGTACACTTACTGATAAAATAGCTAATTATTCGATAAATGCTTTTAAATATTCTTATGGAATTGGTGCCCGTTTTGCGCTTAATAAATCCGAAAAATTAAATATTAGATTAGATTATGGAATAGGC
>JBIIAP010000250.1:0-3994 GCA_044239855.1 Sediminibacterium sp.
AATCAATCAGCGCAATCCTCGCCAGAAATTATTTGCCAAAAAAGGGTTTACGGCTAACCAGGAACTCACCCAAATAACTTACCACGAACTACAACCAGGTAGCTTTATCGTATTACCCGACAGTGTTACCGGATCTCCCAACAAATAACTTGTACGTGAGTGGTATTTACTACATAATTTTACCATATAAATTATAGGATCTATGGAATACAGAAGAATGGGCAAAACCGGCCTTCAATTAAGTGTACTGAGCTTTGGAAGCTGGGTAACTTTTCATAAACAAATTGGTGACAGTCATGCCGATGAATTAATGGGAATAGCTTACGACAGCGGCATTAATTTTTTTGACAATGCAGAGGTTTACGCGTTGGGAGAGAGTGAAAAAATGATGGGACGGGTACTAAAGGCTAAAAAATGGGACCGTACTTCGTACGTGGTTTCCTCTAAAGCTTTTTTTGGGTGGAGGGGAGAAAACAACAAACCTAACCAAACCGGACTAAGCCGCAAACATCTTACAGAAGCCTGTAATGAAGCGCTGCAAAGATTACAAACCGATTATCTCGATTTATTTTTCTGCCACAGACCCGATAAAAATACTCCCATTGAAGAGGTCGTATTTACTATGAACACCCTGATTCAACAAGGTAAAATATTGTATTGGGGTACCAGTGAATGGAGTGGTGTTGAAATAATGGAAGCGCATCGTGTAGCACAAGCATACCGCTTAATTGGGCCGGCAATGGAGCAACCTCAATACAATCTATTCGAAAGAAATAAAGTAGAAAACGATTACTTACAGGTATTTAAAAATGTTGGGTTAGGAACTACTATTTGGAGCCCGCTGGCTTCCGGATTACTTACCGGAAAATACAATAATGGCATTCCCGAAGGTAGCAGATTGGCTATAGAGGGCTTCGGCTGGCTGAAAGAAAGAACTATAATGGAAGAAAAGTTTGTTAAAGTAAAACAATTGCAGACTTTAGCAGCAGAATTAGGTGTTTCATTAGCTGCTTTAAGTATCGCCTGGTGTATTCAAAACCCTAATGTAACTACAGCTATTTTAGGAGCTACTAAAAAAGAACAGCTAACCGACAATTTAACTGCTTTAGAGGTGGTGAAGTTGTTAACCCCAGAAGTAATAGTTAAAATCGAACATATCATGCAAAATAAACCTGTATTAGCTGAATACTAATCAATTCAACTAATACGGTTATAGTATATCTTAACTTTATAGTATGACACATTTCTATACCATACTTAGTATAGTGGGTACTTTACTTTTTATTGGCTTTTTTGCGGGCTATGAAATAGCTTTCATCACAGTTAATAGATTAAGCATTGAATTAAAGAAAAAGCAGGGTAAAAAAAGTGGTACTATACTAGCCGGGTTTATTGAACATCCGGCTCGTTTTATCAGCACGTGCTTAATAGGACTAAATATTTTTTTAGTGATTTACGGATTGTTATTCGATGAATTGCTTAAAAAAGGTATCTGGAATCCCCTCCATATTGAAAATCAACTGCTGAAGCTTGCATTCAATACCCTACTTTCTACCGCTGTAGTATTTGTGGTTGGGGAGTTTTTTCCGAAAGCCATTTTCAGAGCAAAAAATGATGCGTTGCTTTCTTTTTTTGCTCCATTGGCCAACTTCTTTCATAACCTTTTTTCACCGCTCACACATATTTTTGTAACTATTTCTCAATGGATTCTTAAATATGTATTTGATTTAAGGGTAAATGACAAAAATGAAGTATTCTCTAAAGTAGACCTGGAGCACTTCTTTCAACAAACAAAAGAGCAGGACGAAGAAAGCCAGGAACTCAATACAGAACTATTTGAAAATGCACTGAGTCTGCCTACCATAAAAATCAGACAATGTTTGGTGCCTCGCACAGAAATTGTATCGGTTGATATTAACGGCGGATTGGAAGAAGCCACGCAACAATTTATTAACACCAAATTAAGTAAGCTGGTAGTATATGAAGGCAGCATCGACAATATTATTGGGTATATACACCAATTAGATCTTTTTAATAAACCCACCAATTTAAGGGAGATGTTGCACGATATTATGGTGGTTCCTGAAAGCATGAGTGCTACCGACTTAATCAATAAATTTACCAAAGAAAGAAGAAGTATTGCCTGGGTGGTAGATGAATTTGGAGGCACATCGGGGATTGTTACCATGGAAGATGTGCTGGAGGAGATATTTGGTGAAATTCATGATGAGTATGATGTAGAAGAATTTGTAGAGAAACAATTGTCGGAAGATGAATTCATCTTAAGCGGTAGGTTGGAACTAGATTACCTGAACGAAAAATATAATATGAATTTTCCGCTCAGTGACTCAGAAACACTAAGTGGATATATAATCAATGAACACGAAACCATCCCTAAACAAAAAGAAGTTATCATCATCAACAATTTCAAGTTTGATATTTTAACGGTAAGTGATACTAGAATTGAAATGGTTAAAATGAAGGTTTTACAATAAATAGTTACCAGCTTACCCTTAACTTTACAGTATATGCATAATCTATACCAACTCTAACTATGGCACTATTCAACAGATCAACAGGTGAAGGAAAAAGTGAGATGACGTTTATTGATCATCTTGAAGAATTACGCAGCCACATTATTCGGTCTGTATCGGCCATATTGTTAGGTGCTATCGTAATATTCATTTACAGAGATTGGATATTCGACTACGTAATTGTTGGGCCAATAAACAAGGATTTTATCAGTTATAAAGCACTTTGTCAGTTTAGTCACTGGGCGCATTTAGGTGATGCACTTTGTATGCCACCGGTAGACGTTAGTATGCAAAGTACCACTTTTGGAGGGCAGTTTTTAAGTAGTATCACGATGGCATTTGTTGGGGGTATTATTATTGCTTTCCCTTTTATTTTCTGGGAATTCTGGCGCTTTGTAAAGCCGGCCCTCAAAGAAAAAGAATTAAAAAATACCCGTTTTGTTATCTTTTGGGTTTCGTTTTTCTTTTTTTGTGGCGCTGCATTCGGATACTTTTTATTAGGCCCGTTTACCTTTAATTTCTTAGCTAGCTTTCAGTTGGGTACGCACAATATGATTGTAACGAAACCAACTTTTGCCGACTATTTAGATAATTTAACAAATATAATTTTAGGCTGCGGATTAGCTTTTGAGTTGCCTGTATTGTCGTATATACTGAGTAAAATAGGCATTATTAGTCCAACTTTTTTACGCAACACCCGCAAATATGCAGTTGTGATAATACTGATTGTTGCCGCCTTTATTACACCAAGCCCCGACTGGATGAGTCAGCTGATTGTTTTTGTGCCACTTTGGTTATTGTATGAATTGAGTATTATAGTGTCTGCAAGAGTGTACAAAAAAGAAGAGGAGGAAGAAGAAGAATGGAGCTAGGTGGTCAAATTGATTTCAGACTTTTTACTTTTAATTTATATTTTTAAATTTTCACTTCTCATGAGTTATGTTTTTAATGCATCTAAACCGATTGCAATAGGCTGTGACCATGCCGGTTTAACCTACAAAAATGACTTGGTTAAGTGGTTAACTGAAAAAGGTTATACGGTAACTGATTTTGGTACCTACTCACCCGATTCTGTAGATTACCCTGATTATGCGCATTCAACAGCATCTGCAGTGGAAAGTGGAGAAGCCGCGTTTGGGATTTTATTGTGTGGCAGTGCAAATGGTGTGGCCATAACAGCCAATAAACATCAGGGTATTAGAGCCGGACTTTGTTGGCAAAATGATGTAGCGCAATTAATTCGTCAGCATAATGATGCGAATATAATTTGTATACCTGCACGTTTTGTTGCATATGCTTTAGCAGAACAAATGATTGATCTATTTATGCGTACACCATTTGAAGGTGGGCGCCATGCAACACGCGTAGGCAAAATACCCTGTCATTAAAATATAGATGTACCCATAATTAAAATTAATTTTATTACCCTCATCACCTAAAAACAGGTAGACGATTAAACC
>JBIIAP010000048.1:0-12816 GCA_044239855.1 Sediminibacterium sp.
TTGATTTTTCCGCATATCCATTGTTGTTCATTAAAACAACACTATATTTTCCGGGTTCTTTAGCAATGAATTTTTTTTGTGTAGCACCAGCAATTGTTGAATCATTTTTAAGCCAACTATATTTATCCGCTAACCCTGCTAATAAGATGACTGAATCACCCTTGCAAATGTTTTGTTTGCCAACTATTTGTAATGTGGTGTCAACAAAACATGCATCTAGTAATAAAAATTGTCCAAATTGATTTAACATACCTGAGGTATTAAAATGTATAGATTTAAATCTATTGTCTTGCGAAGAAATAATTTGATCTGAATGATTCGATAAAACATACCAACTTGAGTCAAAGGCCCCTGAATGTCTATACGATAATAAGAATTGCTGATTATTTAATCCGGTTCCAGAAATTGGAATTTGTAAGAATTTTATACTATCAACATAGGTATATAATGGGTTTGTTCCAAATTGGTTTATGATCCAATAATTTCCCCTGTATTTATATAAATTCTTATATGGAATAAAATCGGGGATTGAATTTAATTTTGTTACATAAATATCGCCGCCATTAGTATAATTCCCTGATTTATTTAAAGTTAGTTTAATATCTGAATTTGCAAAAGCATATTCACCACCATTAGATAGTCCGAAAATTTTCGTTACAGTACCGGTTCCAACAGGAGCGGTTGATTTTACAATATTAGATGGCTTTATAGAAATTTGATTATTCCCTACAGCATCATATAACGTGTTTGCTTCAATAAGATTAAATTGAATATACTTAATTAAATTAGGCTCTTTTTGATTCGTACCATTGATCAAATGCATTTTACTGCGAATTTCATCTTGTGAAAGTGTATCATTATATATTTTAACCTCATCAATTAAGCCATTATAATAACCTCCTTGCTGATGTATATCTTTATTGATATAAAAAGGACTGAGTGACAAATTAATTCTTGGCATACTATTGGAATTAACTTTCACTCCCTTTCCATTTAAATAAATTGTAACACCTCGTGGAGAATAAACTAGTGCAACATGATTCCATTTTGTTGAGTCTGCTATTAAATTACTACTATTCCCGTATCCCACTAATTGATCGGTATAGCATAAATTCAAATTGCGTGTATATCCCAAAAAACTAAATCCCAGACCAAAACCAAAATTGGAGGTCGGATACGGGTCATGTGAAACTAATTGAGCAAAACTGTTTTGTAACCCATTAGGCTTGATCCAACAAGTAATTGTAAACGAATTAGAATATATTGGAGCAATGCCTATGTTAATTACCGTTGAGTCTTTTTTTACATGGAGGGCATTGCCTGCTAATGTATCTGGTATACAGATATTTTTTTCAAAAACAATCATTTCTTTAACCAACTTTGTGTTGGTTTTGCCAGTCGAATCAGTGACGGTTAAGCTAACATCATATTTGCCGGGTTTTTCATATAAAACTTTGGGCGATCGTGTAGTATTAGATGATACAAATGAAGCACCAGGAAAATCCCATTTCCATTTAGCGCCAGCGTAATTTAAAATTGAATAATCAAAAAATGCAACAGTATCTAAAAAACAATTAACGATGTTTTTGTTAGACATCGGTTGCGCTAATGGTTCCGCAGGTTGATATAATGGAGATTCCCATATTCCTCTATTGCCACAAATTCTAATTTTATTATCTCGGAAAAAAATCAAACTGCCTTGACGAGCAGTAATATTTTCAGGTAGACCAGCACTATAATTAACCCAATCGGTCATTAATTTATTTTTATAAAAAACTTTACCGGGGAAATTAGTGATGGCATAAATACCATTTACAGAAGTTCCGTCAGATTGCAAATACGCAACTTTTAAACCCTTTAATACTGATCCAGTAATGTTATTCCAATTAACACCTCCATCAGTTGAATTGAAAACACGATTTAACTCATTTGAATTGGAAGACATTGAAATATAAACATCGTTTTCATTGCTTGGATTAACAACAATATCGGAATTATAATAAGAAAAACTAACTCCCTGGGGCAATGTTAATGTAATCCATGATTTTCCAGCATCTGAAGATTTATAAATACTATTGCCAGTGCATAAATAAATTACATTAGGGTTTGTCCTAGCTATATCAAATCTCCAAACTTTTTCAGAGAAAGTATATATCACTTCATAATTCTCGCCTGAATTATATGACTTCCATAAAGATTTTCCATTTCCAATATAAATTACATTTCTATATCTTGAATCATTTATTAGTCTACTTGAAAACTGGCCATAGAAATCATCTGATGGCCAAAGCGTATTTCTAATTTCAGCTTGCGATAAAGTTCCTTGAACACTATCGGGAAGAACATACACCCCAATGTCTCTAAATCCAACTGTATTTTTATACCCATGAAACACATGGCCAGTTGCATCTTCTGCGCCTCCTAGTCGCAAGCTATTTCCTGTTCCATATTTTTCTGAAATAGCTGTATTTCCATTATGATACCTTCCACCTACTACAATATCTTCATCCCATCCCTGACCAAATCCCCAAAAATCACTTGCCGATAACCCATTTATTCTAACTTGAAAATTAGATAAACTCGTAAAAAAATCTGAAGAATAGGTAATGCCACCATCAGAAGCTATATAAGTATCATTGCCAAAAGTTTGAATACATTGAATGTCAGGATGAAGCGGTAAAGATCCATTGTAACCGCCAATAGGTGAAAAATTTATTCCGCCATCAATAGATTTATATGCAGAGGTAGTTCCTACGATTACGTGATCAGCATTTTTTTCAGATACACATATAGCTAAATCATAAAAACCTTGCCCATTGCTCATACCCAAACCTATTGTAGTATTGTTGCCACCCAGATTTTCTGCTGTAGAAGTAGATATAATCTTCCAGGAATCACCGCTATTCGTTGATTTAATTAGCCTTGGAGATTTCTCCCCCAAAACAATACAATAAATAACATTTGGATTTGCTTTTGTTACGGCTAGCCTAGCACCGTCGGTTTTTGACACTAGATTTGTACTAGTAATATTTATGAATGATTCTCCATAATCTGTAGATTTTAAAAGAACCAAATTACCTGAATAATCTTTTCCAACTGCTAGCACAATTTCTTGACTATTTGAATGAACTACGACATCATAAATTCGTCCTATTTTGGTTCCAGTGGCATATAACCAACTCATTCCATTATCTTTTGAATAAAGCAACCCACTATCATTGGCGATATAAATAATTCCATTGCTTGGATTTATTTTAATATCTTCAGTATATCCACCTTTATAACTAAATAATTGATTCCAGTTATTGCCACCATCGTTAGATTTGAATAGCCCATTTGCATATGCATAAACAGATGAAGTATTATCTGTAGCAACAGCTAAAGCAGTTAAAGACCCATTCACAAATGGAATTTTTTCACCCACTGCATACCAGTTTAATCCCTTATCAATTGTTTTAAATATATGTCCAGTTTCTGATCCGGCATAAATAATAGAAGGATTTTTTTTATCGATTGCTAAGACATAAATATTAGATTGCCAAGGAATATTTTTGCCATTTGAAAATGTATTAGAAGGGCCAATTAACTTCCAGCTTCCATTGTTTTCACCAAGCACCTTTTTTTTATTTGATTCTGAAAACGCTTGAATTGATTTAAAATTTATTGGTGTATGTTCTATTTTTCCTGAATCGCCAATACTGGCCTCAATCGCATTTCTCCACCTTTTATACGCATTTAAATAAGGATTTTCTTCCCCTTTTATTTTTTCTTTCTTAGACGTAACCCAATCATTTATAATTGAATCTAAATATTGAACATTATAATTATTCCAATATTCTTCTTTCATCCAATATGGCTTTTCATAATTACCAGGTACATCTTTTAATTCTCGGGGTTGCGCAATGCTGGAATTACAAAAAAAACAAACTAAAAATAAACATAAAATAAAATAGAATTTATTTTTCATAATTTTAAAATGTATTATAAAATACTATGTATTTAATTGAATTTCAAAATAATATTACAGAAATATAGTGTTCGCGTATCTAATAAAGTTGACAAATTAAGTTGATTTTTATGTTTTAAAAAAAACTAAAGTTGCAAATTTAGTGGTTAATTGCTTTATTATACAGTAACACATACTTTTGCAGCTGAAAATATACGTTTATGCAAAACACTCCATTTACACAAAAACATATTGCCCTGGGCGCTAAAATGGCTGAATTTGCCGGATATAATATGCCCATTAGTTATACCGGTATTAATGATGAACATGCCGCTGTTCGTAACAATGCCGGTGTATTTGATGTTAGCCACATGGGTGAGTTTATACTAAAAGGTGAACATGCATTAGATCTTATTCAACGGGTTACTTCTAATGATGCAGCTAAATTAACCGATGGACAAGCTCAATACAGCTGCTTTCCAAATGAAACCGGTGGTATTGTAGACGATTTAATTGTGTATTGTATTGAGCAAAATAAAGTATATATGTTGGTGGTGAATGCGTCTAACATTGAAAAGGATTGGAACTGGGTAACCAAGCACAATACGAAGGGTGTAGAAATGCATAATATCAGCGCAAAAACCTGCTTATTAGCTATTCAAGGGCCTAATGCTTGCAAAATATTACAACCATTGGTAGATAAAGATATTATGAACCTCAAATACTACACTTTTGTAAGAGGTAATTTTGCCGGTGTAGACAATGTAATAATCAGTGCAACCGGTTATACAGGCTCGGGTGGGGTAGAAATTTATTTTGAAGATGCGAACGGTGCTGCAGATAAAATTTGGGATGCGATTTTTGAAGCTGGTGCCTCCAGCGGAATTAAACCAATTGGATTAGGAGCAAGAGATACCCTGCGTTTAGAAATGGGTTACTGCTTGTATGGCAATGATATTGATGACACCACTTCTCCATTGGAAGGAGGGTTGGGATGGATCACCAAATTCAACAAAGACTTTACCGCCAAAGCAATAATCGAGAAACAAAAAGCAGAAGGTATTCAACGAAAATTAGTAGGGTTTGAAATGTTGGAAAGAGGTATACCGCGCCACGACTATCTAATTAAAGATGCTTCAGGAAATTTAATTGGCAAAGTTACCAGCGGTACACAAGCGCCCTCATTAAACAAGGCCATTGGCTTGGGATATGTTGCCACCGCGCATGCCCATTTGGACAGTGAAATTTATATCGATATTAGAAATACGTTGGTAAAAGCTAAAATAGTGAAAGCGCCGTTTGCTTAAGATAAAAGTATTTGTAAATTTTGGAGGAAGAAATACATAACGAAAAGCCATGTATTAATTGCGCTCTTGCACAATTAATACATGGCTTTTCCCTACCATTTTGTATCCATAATCGTAACAGTATATATAATGATTCTCTTTACTGGTTTTTAACTGATGGGTAAAATGCATTGCACTGAATCCTTTTAGGTACAACACATTAACCGGTACCGCTTTTCGGTTTTCGGTTGTTGCAAAAACGGTGGCTAAAATTCTTCTGTTTTTTTGAAGCAAATAATTAATCTGCCGCATATAATTGGTTTTATCGCCCAATAAATCGTTATGGTAAGTGCTGCGACAATAACTGTTACAGAATTTTTTATCGGTTCTGCCTGCTATCTTTTTGGAGCAACACAAACAAAATTTCTCAGCACTCATTTTAAGTATTATTAGCATTAAAAGTGGATAGCAAAATAGGACATAAAATCAGCGGATACAAGCGTATTTATACGCAGAATATAGATGGGAAACACCCATTTTTTATTCGATTAATTATACATGAGATTTAGGTTTACGCGTATTGAACGTCTACAAACGTTTGTAAACGTTTAAAATACCTACTTGTCGGATTTTGTATTTCATATTTGTATAGTAAAAAACAGCTAATCACTGTCTTTATTCATCTTAAATTATACAAACATGAACGGACTAAAAAACAAAGTACAACTAATCGGACATCTTGGTCAAGATCCTGATGTAAAAACATTTGGCGACGAAAAAAAAGTAGCCCACTTAAACTTAGCAACCAATGAGGTTTACACGAATGGGGAGGGAGAAAAAGTGACCGACACCCAATGGCATAATATTGTTGCATGGGGCAAGCTGGCAGATATTGCGGAGAAATACATGCTTAAAGGCAGTGAAGTAATTATTGAAGGTAAATTGGTGAACCGTAATTACACCGACAAACAAGGTGTTAAAAGGTATATTACAGAAATTCAAGCCAATGAATTAATGATGTTGTCCAAAAAAGCCTAACAGTGCAGTTGCTATCTACGTATATAAATAAGAATAGGCAATCAGGTGCGATTTCCCGAATGCCTATTCTTTGACTATTATTTATTTTAACTAAAACAATATTGAAAGTTAGCTTTATTGATAATATGGGTAAATAAACCAATAAACAATTGGTCCGGTAACTGCTACATACAACCACAATGGCCAGGTAATTTTAGCAAGCTTTTTATGTTCTTCATATTCGGCTGTTAATGCTCTGTATGCAGTAAATAGTATAAAAGGCAATATCAACGCTGCTAAAAATATGTGGGTAATTAAGATGATATAATAAACGTAGCGAAGTGAACCTACGGCGGCTTTTTCTACTTCACTTATTATACCATTATGATCGGCATCTCCAAACTTAGCTTCTCCTGCTAATAGGTGATGAGCTATATATGATACTAAAAACAATATAGAAAGTACTAATGCACCCATCATTATATTCTTATGTAACAAGAATTTCCCCTTTTTAACAGCCAGTAAAGCTGCTACCAACAATACTGCAATGATTGAATTGATTACGGCATTTGCTGCTGCAAAAATGTGTACATCAAATCCTACATTTAATTCAAGTTGTATTTTTCCCAGTAAAACAACTACTGTAAAAACAACTACTGAAAAAATTCCTATAAGCCAATTGGCTTTTTTATCGTTCTTTTGAATGCTAGCAGGTAACATGTTTTAAGCGTTTTGTTTGATTATAAATAGGTTGCCCAATGGGCTATGTTTTATATTGTAAGTTCTTAAGTTCAATTTTTTGACTTTTGACTTTTGACTTTTGACTTTTGACTTTTTAATTCTTTATCCGTTGATTTTTCTTCTGCCTTTCATATATACCATAAAGAAAATAATGGCAGAAATGATGATTAACCATAGCCAACTTAAATCTAGAATTTGCCTGAAAATTCCCCCTTTCTTTTTAGGATCTTTTTCTAACATCAACAAGCCAATATCTTTCGATAATTTAATCATACTGGTTGAATCTAGTCCATTGTAATACCCCCTAACTACTCGATCTTTATCTATCAAAACAAAACGGTTGGTATGTACAAAATCTGGACTTACGGGTTCATCTGTAAACTTATCTACTTTGAGTTCTTCAAATGCAAAATCATAAATACTCATTTTATTTCCTGTAAGCAACCACCAGTTGTCGTGATCAACCCCAAAGCGATCTGCATAGTTCTTTAATACTTCTACTGAATCATTTTCAGGATCTACAGTAAATGAAATGAACTGTACAATAGAAGTGTCTATTCTATTTCTTACATTGCCCCCTTTTTTAAATGACTGCTGCAGTTTTACCATATTGCTGGTTAAGCGTGGGCAAATACCTCTACAACTGGTAAAAAAGAAATCAGCAACGATAATGCGGCTCGATTGATCAAACAAGTGAACCGTATCGCCCAACTGATTCACCAACTGTATATTAGCTGTTTTATGCCATATACTATCATTTACCTGCTTGCCTTTAACTGTTTTGGTAATAACGGTATCTATTAAATATTTGCGAGGTATGTCTACTGCATGTTCACTAGCAGTTTTAAGCCATAGATAACAAAATAGTGGAATCCCAACTGCAATTGCTAACCCTATGATTGATTTTTTATTCATGTGTTTATATTAATTGATTTTTATTTGCCACATGGAATACGCCTAATAAACATTTCAGTTAGTATGCAAACATTTCTTATGGCTATTTCATACAAATGATTGTAAACCTATAAAAAAACCATCGCCATTAAGCGATGGTTAATATCATAACATATATTCAAGAAAATGGTTGATTAATGACCTGCGTGTTCTTTATCAGCAGGAGTTTCTGTTTTCTCATGCTTTTCGCCACTTCCGTGTTCCTTTTTCTCTACTTTAATAGTGCTTTGCTCTTTAAAGTGAGGGTCATAGGTATTACGCAAGTTTCTGAATGAGTTTCCATCATACAAGAACGCCGTAATAAACCAAATGAATAGTGCTAATGGAACCACAATCGTCATGATAAGGTTCTTTAATTCATGCTTTAAGTGCATGAAATAAGCAACGATGTAGAATGCTTTGGCCATCATTAAAATCACAATAGTTCCTTTAATACCCAATCTTAATGATTGGCTATCTAACGGAATATCAATCATCCAAAATCCAAGAATTAATTCAACAATAGTTAATACAGTTAAGATAACTGTAACCTTAATAATCTCCTTAGTTCCACCACCTGCATGTTCATGGTGTTCTGTTGTATGTTCCATAAATTTCTTTTAAAATTTTAAATAATGATAATGATTAAATAAGGTAGAAACAAGTGAATACGAATACCCAAACAAGATCTACAAAGTGCCAGTATAAACCTGCCTTTTCAATCATCAGGTAGTGGCCTCTTTGTTCAAACTTATCAGCCAAAGTCATTATCAACATGATTATATTAATGATTACCCCAGAGAATACATGGAAACCATGGAAACCTGTTATGGTAAAAAAGTAATTGGTAAAGTTGGTTGAAGAAGCAGTTCCATCATGATTAAGAAATGGATTGCTACCCCACCATGCACCTTCGTGATGTAAGTGATTCCACTCCCAAGCCTGACAGCCTAAGAATGCAGCACCACCAATAATGGTCCATATTAGGTTATTAACTACCCGTTTCTTATCCATATTATGACCAGCCTGCACTGCTAATACCATTGTTACAGAGCTGATGATCAAAATGAATGTCATGACACTTACAAACACCAATGGAGCGTGAACGCCTTCCGGTGCGAAAGGAAAACTTCTAAACACTTCATTTGGGTCAGGCCATCCATTAGTAGAAAAACGAATAGTACCATAAGAAATTAGGAAAGCGCCAAAAGTAAATGCGTCACTCATCAGAAAATACCACATCATTACTTTACCGTATTCTACGTTAAAGGGGCTTTTACCTCCACCCCATAATTTGGTGGTGGTTGCTGTTGCTGTTGTTGCCATGTTAGTCTCAAATTTCGATTACAAAAGTATTGGGTAGCGCTGAAAAAAAGTGCATAAAATGCAACTTTTTCTTTACTAACCTATCCAATTATAAAATATGAATAAATAAATCCAAAGTACATCTACAAAATGCCAGTAAGTAGCTGCCATTTCTATTGGCAAACTGCTGTAATTTTTAACCCTGCTGGCATAAGCTCGCGCAAAAATAATTAAAATAGCTATTACTCCGCCCAACACATGTAACATGTGTAATCCGGTGATAACCAATAAAAAAGAAGCCGCTGAATTACTTTTACTTCCAGTTAATGCAATATCGCGACTTTCCAGGTCCATAAAACCCCCTACCTGCATGGCCAAAAATACTAGTCCTAAAAATGCTGTTAGGGTAATTAAGGTTCTATATCTACCCATTTCACGGGCTTTAAACGATTTTGCTGCCAATTGTATGGTTAAACTGCTCAGCAAAATAATTCCGGTTGAATACCAAAAAATAATGGGCAAGTTAAATTCTAACCAATTGCTTTGATTTTTTTTAACGATATAAGCACTGGTAAGTCCTGCAAACATCATTACAATACTTCCCATAGCTACCCAGAGGGTAAACTTATGTGGATGGATTGCCTGTGGTTTGTTGTCGATCGCGCTGGTCATTTTCACTTATTTTAATCGTTTACAATAATTTTTATCAATCAATTTTTATCTGCCAATAAAGCCAGTAAAACAATTGGCAAATAAATATAGCTGCTGAACATTACTCTGCGGGCAGCCTTTACATTCATCTCTCTATATAAACGGACACTCTGAAATACCATAAATAGATTACAGGCCAATACGATCCAAAGGCTGATACTACCTGTTAAATTAAAATAATACGGCAATATGCCCATTGGTATCATCAGAACGGAATACATGATGGTTTGAATAGCAGTGAATTTAGTAGGCCCTTTATCAGCGGGTAACAACTTAAATCCGGCCTTGGTGTAATCTGCATGGGCAACCCAGGCAATGGCCCAAAAATGAGGAAATTGCCATAAAAATTGCATGCCAAATAAGATCCAGCCACCTGCGTTAGAAAATTCTTTGCCATTTACCAGAATAGTCCCGAATGGATTCAGCACATTGGTTGCAGCCACCCACCCAATTAAACAAGGCAGTGCACCAGGAAATCCTCCAATAAGGATAGAGATGGAATTGATCTTTTTTAAAGGGGTATAAATAAATGCATATAGAAATAAACTAAATGCAGATAATAAAGCTGCATTCCAGTTAAAGCTATTGTCATCACCTTTAAAAAACCAACCCATCATAAAAATACCCAGTAGTCCGGTAATGGTAGCAAAACCAAGTGCATGCTCCTGTGTCATTCTACCTGAGGCAACCGGTCGGGATGCTGTTCTTTTCATTAATGCATCCGTATCTTTTTCAACAGCCTGGTTAATGGCATTTGCACTACCCGTAACCAACATGCCGGCTAAAAACAAAAGAAGTATGGTGCCTAAATGGTACTCCACCACATTTGGTGCCAGTAAATAACAGATTACGCAAGAAAAAACAACGGTAAAACTCAACGTGAATTTAATCAACAGAAAATAGTCTTTCACTTTATTATAAAGTGAAAAAGATGAGCTGGTGGTATTTTCTGATTGATTTGACATTCGCTAAACTGCTTTTAAAAACAATGCTCCCGTTATTCGGGAGCATTGAAATATTTGTACTGAACTTCTTTACAGATTATTCAGTGTTTTTCAATTAATGATGACTTTCGTCGGCTCCTACTGGTGTATCCTGAGAGATAAACTCTTTTCCATCTTTACCATAATCATATGCCCAACGGTGAACTTCTGGTATTTCGCCCACCCAGTTGCCATGTCCCGGACGAATTGGAGTAGTCCACTCTAAAGTATTAGCGCCCCAAGGATTTAATGTAGCAACTCTTCTGCCTTTAAAAATAGAATAGAAGAAATTAAACAAGAATAGCAATTGTACAGCAAATACAATCATAGCAACCAAGCTGATAAATTGATTTAATTCACCGAATTGTTTGAAGCTTTCCCAAACGCTGAAATCATAATATCTACGTGGCATACCTGCTAAACCCTGGTAGTGCATAGGCCAGAAAATAAGGTAAGCGCCAGCCATTGTTACCCAGAAGTGAATGTAAGCCAAAGTGTTATTCATAAAGCGACCATACATTTTAGGGAACCAGTGGTAAATACCTGCAAACATGCCAAACATACTTGCAACACCCATTACAATATGGAAGTGGGCAATTACAAAGTAGGTATCATGTAAGTGGATATCTAGTGCAGAGTTGCCTAGCCAAATACCGGTTAAACCTCCGGAAATAAATAAGCTTACAAATCCAATCGCAAATAACATACCCGGTGTGAAACGAACATTTCCTCTCCACAAGGTAGTTAACCAGTTGAAAACTTTAATAGCAGATGGTACTGCAATTAATAAGGTAAGTAGTACGAATACAGAACCCAATAATGGATTTAATCCGGTTACGAACATATGGTGTGCCCATACAAGGAATGCAAGGATAGCGATTGCAAACAATGAACCAACCATTGCCATGTAACCAAATATCGGTTTACGAGAATTTACCGACATGATTTCTGAAACCATACCCATGGCTGGTAATAATATAATGTACACTTCCGGGTGTCCTAAGAACCAGAATAAGTGCTGGAATAATATTGCGCTACCACCTTCGTTAGGTAATGCACCTACACCATTGATAAAGATATCAGATAAGTAGAAGCTGGTACCAAAATTACGATCGAATATTAATAAGATGAAGCCAGAAAGTAATACAGGGACTGATAAAACTCCTAGTACAGCAGTGAAGAACAATGCCCAAATAGTTAATGGCAATCTGGTCATGCTCATACCTTTTGTACGCATGTTTAATATTGTAGCGATATAATTTAAACCGCCCAATAAGGAAGAAACAACGAACAAAGCCATAGAAATGATCCATAAATCCATACCAGATTTAGAACCCGGAGAAGCGTCACCCAACGCACTTAATGGAGGGTAGGCTGTCCAACCGCCGCTAAAAGGACCGGTTTCTACAAATAAAGAGGAAAGCATTACAATACTGGCAGCAAAGAAGAACCAATAGCTCAACATGTTCATAAATGGAGAGGCCATGTCTCTTGCTCCAATTTGTAGAGGAATCAAGAAATTTGCGAATGTACCACTCAATCCGGCTGTTAATACAAAGAATACCAATACGGTACCGTGAGTTGTAACCAAAGCATAATATGCTGCAGGGGTAATTTTACCACCTTCGGCCCATTTGCCCAATATGTCTTGCAACCAAGGGAAAGTTGATTCCGGATATCCTAATTGTAAGCGAAAAAGAACACTCATTAAACCTCCAAGTACAGCCCAAACCATTCCGGTAATCAGGAATTGTTTAGCAATCATTTTATGATCCTGACTGAATACATATTTGGTGATGAACGTGTCATGATGATGCTCGTGATGTTCATCGCCATGTGCTTCATGATGTGCTCCTACTGATGCGTGTAATACGGCTTCGTTACTCATACACTG
>JBIIAP010000049.1:0-12808 GCA_044239855.1 Sediminibacterium sp.
GTAGGAGCTATAACCAATGATACAATAGACATTAATTTAATTAAAATATTCATTGAAGGGCCAGAAGTATCTTTAAATGGATCCCCAACAGTATCGCCTGTTACAGACGCCTTATGTGGTTCTGACTTCTTATAATATGTTTCCCCATTGATTTCTACCCCTTTTTCAAAAGATTTTTTAGCATTATCCCATGCACCACCTGCATTGTTTTGGAATATTCCCATTAAAACACCACTAACAGTTGCACCTGCTAAAAAACCACCTAAAGCTTCAGGTCCTAATAGAAATCCGATTGCTAAAGGAGAGATGATGGTAATTGCTCCGGGTAACATCATTTTTTTCAATGAAGCTTCAGTAGAAATAGCCACACATTTATCATATTCAGGTTTTCCGGTTCCTTCCATAATGCCTGGAATAGTTCTAAACTGACGACGAACTTCCTCCACCATTGACATAGCAGCTTCTCCAACCGCTCTGATTGCTAAAGAAGAGAATATGAAAGGAATCATTCCACCAATAAATAATGATGCTAAAACATCCGCTTTATAAATATCAATATGTTGATTATCAGGCATTGCTACACCTACAAACGCAGCAAACAATGCCAAGGAAGTTAGCGCAGCAGAAGCAATAGCAAAACCTTTACCACTTGCTGCTGTTGTATTTCCTACCGCATCTAAAATATCGGTTTTTTCGCGTACTTCACCGGGTAATTCACTCATTTCTGCAATACCACCTGCATTATCGGCGATAGGGCCAAATGCGTCAATTGCTAATTGCATTGCGGTTGTAGCCATCATACCTGCAGCAGCTATTGCCACACCATATAAACCGGCACAAGCAAATGAACCGTAAATACCACCTGCTAATACCAATATTGGTAAAAAAGTAGATTCCATACCTATTGCTAATCCACCAATGATATTGGTGGCATGACCGGTAGCAGATTGACGAATGATGCTCATTACCGGACGTTTACCCATTGCTGTATAATATTCAGTAATGATACTCATTAATGCGCCAACAATTAAACCAACTGCAATGGCACCAATTACACCATTTCTGGTAAATTCAACACCACGTAGCGTCATTGTTTCTGGTAATGTATAATTCACTATAAAATAAGCTGCAATTGCTGTTAATATCATTGAGCCCCAGTTACCCATATTTAAAGCACGTTGAACAGCTTGTGTACTTGCACCTGCTGCATCACTTACTCTAACAAATAAAGTCCCAACAATAGATAATAATATACCCACACCTGCAATCAACATTGGTAATAAAATAGGAGCTAACCCACCAAATTGATCAACAGATTTAGTTTCCTGACCCAATACCATGGTAGCTAATACAGTTGCAACATAACTACCAAATAAATCGGCACCCATACCTGCAACATCACCTACATTATCACCTACATTATCTGCAATAGTGGCAGGATTACGAGGATCATCTTCCGGAATACCCGCTTCCACTTTACCTACTAAATCGGCACCTACATCGGCAGCTTTGGTATAAATACCCCCACCAACACGAGCAAATAATGCGATTGATTCTGCACCTAAAGAAAATCCAGTTAATACTTCAATAGTTCTTAACATTCCTTCCGCATTACCATCCGGAGCAAAATAATGTTTAAGCACAAGATATAAACCGCCTAAACCTAAAACAGCTAAACCAGAAACACCTAGTCCCATTACTGCACCTCCGGTAAAAGATACATTTAATGCCTTACTAAGACTTGTCTTTGCAGCCTCGGCAGTTCTAACATTGGCTTTGGTAGCTATTTTCATTCCAATATAACCAGCGGTAGCACTAAAAACAGCACCAATAATAAAAGAAATCGCAATACTCCAGTGACTTCCAGCATTATTACGAGCCATAAAGCCTAATAATAAAGCAACAACAGCAACGAAATAGCCGAGTATTTTCCATTCCGCTTTTAAAAAAGCCATGGCACCTTCCGCAATGTAAGTACTGATCTCTTTCATACGATCATTACCAGCATCTTGTTTAGATACCCAATTAAATTTCAATAATGTGTATAGAAGTCCTACAACTCCCATCGCCGGTACGGCATAAAACAATAGATTGTTCATAAGCATTTTTATCAAATGTTAAATTTATTCAAGTTTGCAAAAATAAGGTTAAAACTTGTTTCTTAAAGAAAAACATATCATATATTGAATATATTATTGTTCTAAAGCGGTAGTGTCAGTTGTTCCGGTAAATACCGTACTAAATTTACCGGCCGACCAAATATTTCTATTGAACTTATTTCCTAATATAATAACAGTTGCTGTATCACTAATTAATCGTTTAAACACGGTATTATTACCATGCCACCAACCATTATGATATACAATTGTTGGTTCAGGTGGTTTAATGAATAAATGCCAACCTAATCCATAGTTTTTAAATCCTTTAGTTTCATTGCTAAGCGGCTCTATTGAAAGAGCCATTGTTTTTGGACTGATGAAAATCCCGGCATATAAAGCGTTATCCCATTTCAACAAGTCTCTAACTGTACTGTATATGTTCTTATCGCCATATATACAATCTAATTTTTCAATAGAGTATGCGCGTCCATTGGGTTTGTAGGATGGAATATAATTGGCAGTGTCCTTTATGCTAAATACATAAGTATCGTTCATTCCTAAAGGAGTAAAAACACTATCTTTCATATATTTAGGATAGTTTTGACCCGTAACATTTTCTATAATAAGAGCCAACAAAACGTAATTCGTGTTGCAATATTGATATCGCTGGTTTGGTAAAGATTCAACTGGTGGATGTACTTCATTTAAATACTTTAATACATCATAATTTGAACTTAAACCTGTAAGTCTAATAGGATCTGTAACATAAACCACTTTGTTAACCCATCGTTTTCTTCTATTTTTAACACGGGTTACATAAGAACGGGTAGCCGATAAAAAACGTTCATATTTGGGTAGTCCACTTCTGTGGGATAGTAAATTTTTTATGGTTATATTTTTATACTGAAAGTTGGGTAAATACTTATTGATGTTGTCTTCAATATTAAGTAGGCCTTGTTCCATGAGCTTTAAAATAGTCATGGCAGTAAATGTTTTAGATATTGAAGCGAGATGAAAGGTAGATCTAGGGGTAATGGGTTCTTTTGTGGCCAAATTAATAAAACCACGATAATCTTCAAATACAACTTCTCCATTTTTAGCTAATAGAATGCTGCCGTTAAAACCAGTTTTCACTAATTGTTTTTCATACAAAGGCTTGATTAATGACGCATAATAATCTCTCTGATTCTGCTGTATTGGTGCAAAATTCACTGCATGATATTGTTTTGTGGAATTTTCATTTTTGTTATTTGATGAAGAGCCACAAGCCAATAGTATAAAAGATAATAAAGGAATAATCACTTTTATAAACATTAAATTAGTTACTTAAATATATAAACAACAAATATAAATATAGAATCTTTGCAATATTTAGACGGTGGAAAACTATCTATTTGAATTGAATTGTTCACAATTATGATTAAATTTGCAAGTATTATGAGCATTCAAGCAATTACAAGCTTCCCAAAAGAAAAGATCAATATACTTTTTTTAGAAAATATAAGCGATAAGGCTGTACAACAATTTAAGGTTAATGGATATACCAATGTACGTAAATTAAGTGGCGCACTAAGTGAAGAGGAACTGGTAAAACAAGTAAAAGATGTTCATTTAATAGGGATTCGCTCTAAAACACTCATCACCCAAAAAGTTTTGAATGCTGCTACCAAATTACAGGCAATTGGTTGTTTTTGTATAGGCGTTAATCAGGTTGATCTAAAAGCTGCCACTGAGGCTGGTGTTGCTGTATTTAATGCACCTTACAGTAATACCAGAAGTGTTGCTGAACTGGTTATTGGAGCAAGTATTATGCTCATCAGACGAATTCCAGATAAAAATACAGCTGCTCACCAAGGCATTTGGATGAAAGATGCCAAAGGTAGTTTTGAATTGAGAGGTAAAACACTTGGATTAATTGGTTATGGTAATATCGGTTCTCAAGTTAGTGTTTTGGCAGAAGCCATTGGTATGAAAGTGTTGTTTTATGATGTAGAAACCAAGCTTCCATTGGGTAATGCCAGCGCTGCTAAAAATATGAAAGAGGTATTGACTAATGCTGATATCGTTTCTTTACATGTTCCTGAAACCGCACAAACCAAAAACTTAATTAACAAGGCAGCTATTAAGAACATGAAAAAAGGCGCCATTTTAATTAACTATGCTAGGGGAGAAGTAGTTGATTTAAAAGCACTTGCTAATGCCCTAACCGAAGAGTACCTAAGTGGGGCGGCTATTGATGTTTATCCTTGGGAACCAGAAAAAAATGGCGATCGTTTTGAAACTCCTTTACAAGGATTAAAAAATGTACTGCTAACCCCACATATTGGCGGCTCTACGGAAGAAGCACAGCAAAATATTGGGGAGGATGTAAGCATTAAATTGTTTCAATACCTGGAAAGAGGTATTACCAATGGTTCTCACACAGTACCTGCTATTGGGTTACCCCCAATTGAAGGAGCACATCGTATCCTACATATTCATAAGAATGTGCCTGGTGTAATGAGTGCGATAAATACCGCATTGGCTAAAAACAATATTAATGTTGTTGGACAATATCTGAAAACCAATGAAAATATTGGGTATGCTGTTTTAGATATAGATAAAAAATTATCTAAAAAAGCATTGGAACTACTTAAAGACATCAAACAAACTATTAAAGTAAGATTGCTTTATTAAGATGATGTAATGATGGATTTAATATTTTGTATCTCTGCTACATTTACAAAATCATTTTCAAAATTCTCCTGAATTGCAGGATTTTGATATTGAGACGCAGAAGGCACTATTATTCTGGCTGAAGTGTGCACTTCAGTTACATCGGTTGTTTCAATAATATGTTTTACATTATTACTATTCAACCCACTTCCAGGCATAATAATTATTCTGCCATTTGCTTGATCAACTAAAGATTTAACTAAGGGTAATCCATCGGTTACCTTAGGCGTTTGCCCGCTGGTAAGTATTCGGGTGCAACCACATTCAATAATAGTTTCAAGTGCTTCTAATGGTGATTTACATCGATCGAATGCTCTATGAAAGGTTACAGATAATGGATAAGCAGCCTCCACTAATCTGGCTGTATTATCTTTATCAATGGTTCCATCCTGATTCAATAATCCAAATACAACACCCTGGAAACCTAATTCTTTACATATGAGAATATCTTTTCTAATAATTTCAATCTCTTCCGTAGTATGAAAAAAGTCGCCTCCACGTGGACGAATCATTGGAAAAACAGGAATGTTTATTGTTTCTCTCACAGATTTCAAATAACCATAAGATGGGGTAGTGCCCCCATTGCTATAGTTTTCACATAATTCGATCCGATCGGCTCCGGCTTTTTCTACCGCAATGGCTGTATTGATGTTAAACACACAAATTTCTAATAACCTCTGCTGGCTCATCTTAAATTAAATTTTTGCCATTTAAAAGAATATTCTTGTCATCAGCCGTACAAACAGAATAATTAAATCCTTTCTGTAAACAATAAGCACCATATTCTCCCTTTTTATTAATAGCTATAATTGCAGCCTGAATATCTTTTGCTTTATCGCCTTTTATTTTTAAAAGACGCTCAATCACTTTTTTACAAGCTTCTTCCGGAGGAAAACCCTGACGCATCAATTCCACAACTGCATGCGACCCGCCAATTCTAATAATATCTTCTCCCTGTCCGGTTGCAACTGCAGCACCCACTTCATTATCTACAAATAATCCGGCACCAATAATAGGAGAGTCGCCTACTCTTCCTCTCATTTTAAACCCCATTCCACTGGTAGTACAACTACCACTTAAATTACCAGCAGCATCCATGGCTATCATACCAATCGTATCATGATTCCATGTGCCATCATCAAAACGAGTAGGAGCCCATGCAGTTTGATTATTTTTGTTTTCTACATTGATAATAGGCTTATACTCACTTTTTTTTAACCATTCTTTGTAATTACGCTCCGCATCTTTTGATAATTCGTCTTTTTCTAATACAAAACCTTGTGATAACGCAAATTGCTGCGCACCTTCACCCACTAGAAATACATGTGGAGTATTTTCCATGACCTTACGAGCCACTTGAATTGGATGTTTAATTCTTTCTAAAAAAGCAACACTACCACAATTAGCATGTTCATCCATAATACAAGCATCTAATGTTACATGTCCTTCTCTATCCGGATTAGCTCCTAATCCAACACAACAGTTAATTTCGTCTTCAGTAACCATCACCCCACGTTCAACCGCATCCAACGCACGACCATTATTTCTCAATATTTCCCAAGCTGCTTTATTTGCTCTTAAACCAGCATCCCAGGTAGAAATTACAATAGGTTTAGTGCCTTTATTTTTAGGAGTAAAACCAGAAAAACTAATAGCACTTAAGCCTAAGGAACTCATCTCCAGAAATTTTCTTCTATTAAACATGGGGATATATTTTATAATTGAATGAATAATTTATGTTTAAAAATAAGGAGTTTTTCTAACTTTATGTAGAAACTATTTTTTATGCTTTAACATGATGCTTAAAACAGATATTTTCTATTTATCCGGTGCATTATTGATGTATATATAGTCTACCTGAATTTTTGAATTGCTATGAGTGAATTGATTTTATTTAAAAAAATACCCTGACTATCATATAGTCAGGGCTTAATACTAATTAAACAAATTTCAATTCTATAAACAAGCAAATCATTAATAATCTCCCATAATAAAATCAAATTTTCTTGTTTTCCATTTTCCACGAGTAAAATCAGGTATGGTCTGAACTTGTCCATTTTCAGCAATTGATTTTTCTGATAAAGGTGTAATTGCATACCAGGTAGCTAAGTCATACACATCAAGCGGAAAATTCACTTTTCTTTTGATACATTCAATAAAGGCATTGTCAACAAAGAAGTCCATACCACCATGACCGGCACCTTTAGCGTCGTTTTCATATTTTTTCCATAGGGGATGATCATATTCTTTCAACCATTTTTCAGAGTTATCCCATTGATGAGCTTTTGGACTTTTCCCTTCGATATAAATCATTCCGGCATTAAATTCACCTGCATGCGTATCTTGCCAAATGCCTTCAGTTCCCTGTACTCTGAAACCTAAATTATATGGGCGAGGGGAATTGGTGTCGTGTGTTAAAAGAATAGTTTCACCATTTTCAGTTTGAATTTGAGTAGAAACGATGTCACCCAATTTAAAATTAACCTTCGCATTCGGGTGATTTTCACCACCTTTAGGATGGTTAACTATATATTTATGTAAACCACGAGCTTTGGTAGCAACTGATGATAATCTGGTTAATCTGTTACCGCGATTTACATCGATCATCATTGCAACCGGTCCTAAACCATGTGTAGGGTACAACTCACCATTTCTATCTCTGGAATGATTCGTTCTCCAAGCCGCTTCACTGAATCCTTTTTCACCAAATTCAACACCCGAATTATAGGGGGTAACGCCATCATTGAATTTAACTGCTCTTAAATCGTGTTCATATCCACCTTGTAAATGTAAAATTTCCCCAAATACGCCTTTTCTAACCATATTATAAATAGCCATGATATCTCGTCTGTAACAAACATTTTCTAATACCATAACTGGTATATTAGCTTTTTCGCTTGCATTTACCATATCCCAACAATCTTGTAGATTAATGGCACCACAAACTTCTACACCAGGTATTTTTCCGGCTTTTAATGAATCAATTACTTGTGGAGCATGCCATTCCCAAGGAGTTGCAATAATTACAGCATCTATATCTGTACGATCCAACAATTTTTTATAATCATAATTTCCATTACCATATTCAACTGCTGCAGGTTTGCCAGCATTTGAGATCATTTTTTTGGCTTCAGCCATCATAATCGGGCTAGGATCTGCTAAAGCAATTATTTCAACATCCGTTCTGTTTAACATCATCTCAAGATGACTTTGACCACGCATGCCAACGCCAATAATTCCTAAACGAACTTTGTTTACAGATTCTGCTGCAAATGATTTTATGGAGGTAAGTGAAGCTCCAAAAGCTAAGCCAGCGGCTGTAGATTGATGAATGAATTTTCTACGATTTAGTTGTTTCATTTTTGTAAGTACTTTAATGTATTTAAAGTCCAATATAAATACAATTCTTTAAATAATTAAATATTACACCTTAATAATAATCAATTTACATAAACTATCAATATTCCTATAATATATATTATGTTAAATAGAATTAAGATAAAATCAATAGAATTAGCCCATAACTGAAAATATATTGAATTGAAAATTGTATCTGTAGTCAAATGCCAAAAGAAATTCTGAATACAGTGTACAAAAAAACTGGTCTATCCTATCAGAACAGACCAGTTCAATCAATAAATTATTAATCTAGAATGCATCATGTAAAGCATCATATTCTTTATACTTAACTTCCAATGCATCATATGCTTTTGGATCCTTACCTCTAACTTTATTCATTTTATAATTATAAAGATTGGCAAGAAAATCAACTGCTTTATTAATTACACTTTTTTCTGTTTTGGTTCTACCCGATTTGTCCTTTAATAAAACATAACTTTTTGTAAGCCAATCAATCGCTACATCTACATTATCAAAAGTTTCTTTTTCAACTAATAAATTAGCTTTTTTAATCTCGTCAACCTGAGCTTTAATTTTAGCATCAACTGCTAATTTTTTCTTAGGGTCTTTTTCTACTGGTCTGTTGGCATTAATTTGTTGCATTAATTTAACATTAGCTAAATAACGATCATCTGATTCATTAAAATAGTTATAATAAATAACAGCAACATTGTATGCCGCTAATGCATTTTGTGGGTTTTTGTTGTATGCCTTTTTAAATGATTCTACTCCTTTTTTAGTGTAAAAATCAAATTTAGATGAATCAGTTTCTTTGTGTCTTACATTAACAAATACATCACCGAATTGCAAGTATTGATTTTCAGTAATTGTACCAGCAGCATCACCCTTATCGTAAAACTCTGTTTTTTCAGCTAATGTTAGATTCTGATCTATATATTCAGTTTCATAATATTCCCAGCTTGTCTCTTTTGGATATAATTCTCTAGCGATAGCCATCATTTTGTCAAATGAAACTTTATCCTTGTTATTCATATAATGTTCAACAAGAAACTTGTATATATCTTGATAGCCCTCACCTGTGCATTTATTTTCGGCTAATCTTCTATAATATTTAGCTGCATTATCCGATTGCTTAGCATTTTGGTTAGAATAAGCTGCATAAAGAATGGATGTGGTATCAAATGGTGCAGTGGAGCTTGACCATTTATTTGTAAAAATATAATCACTATAATATGTAGCACCTTCAAAATCGGTTGCTGCACCGCTCCAATTCTTTTCTTTAAAATCTTTAAGACCTGTATTAAATGAATAAGTATAAAGATCAAAAAAGCCCTCAGCTCCTTTTTCTTTAACCAGCGCAAAAGTCGGGTCTATTTCAATATATTTTTTGATAGCTATTTCAGCATCGGTAAAAATGTTAGGATAATTTTGTCTGGTTGTTTCATTTTTGTTAACAGCTGCATATATTTTTGACTTCCAATACCAGGTTTCCGGTTTATTTTGTCCTTTAGGATCCGCCGCAATTTTATCAATTTCTCTTTTGGCATCTTCCATTTTGTTTAATAATACATTTGATAGTACTTTTTTATAGTCTTGTGCTTTAACTACATTCAGTAAAATAATGCTGAACATAAATGAGAATAGATATTTCATTTGTTTTGATTTATTGTTTTTTAATGGTCATATGTTATTTGCCTAATTAACATTTCTATTGTAATGATTATTATGTATTTAATTTAATTGATGTTTTTAATTTTTTTTAAATTTTTTAATTAATTAATTAATTTGTTCGCCTTCATCAAAGGAAGTATCACCTGAAGATTGACCGTTGGTTATTTGTTCAGATGATTCAGCAATATTTGAGTCAGTGTCATCTGTTGTTCCGGTATCATCAGTAATTACCTCTTCCACTACCTGTTCTTCAATTTGTGAAATTGCAGCTATTTCATCTTCTTCATCTAAACGAATCAGTTTTACACCTTGTGTTGCACGACCAGCTTCTCTGATGTCTACTATACCAGTTCTGATAGTTATTCCGGATTTACAAGTAATAATTAAATCTTCAGATTCTTTTACATAAAGAATGCCTACTAATTTACCGGTTTTTTCAGTTACATTAATAGTTTTAACCCCTTTTCCGCCCCTATTGGTTATTCTATATTCATCTATCGCAGTTCTTTTACCAAACCCTTTGTCGCTTACAACTAATATAGTTCTTTCTGTGTCTTCTTTGTTTACGCAAATCATGCCAACAACTTCATCACTTTCATCATCTACTTCTATTCCGCCCACACCTATTGCGCCTCGTCCAGTTGAGCGTACTTTTTCTTCTTCAAAACGAATTGCCCGGCCACTTTTCAATGCCATCATTATTTCGCTGTTACCGTCGGTTAAACGGGCTTCTAATAATTCATCCCCCTCATTAATGGTAATGGCATTAACCCCATTTGCTCTTGGGCGACTAAATTCTTCTAATGAAGTCTTTTTGATGATGCCTTTTTTGGTACATAAAACGATGTAATGGTTCTGAATGAAATCTTTATCGTCTATTTTTTTAACATTTAGAATCGCTTTTACCTTATCATCACCCGGTAGCTGTATCAAATTCTGAATCGCTCTACCCTTACCTTGTTTTTCGCCTTCTGGAATCTCATATACCCTCATCCAAAAACAACGACCTTTTTCTGTAAAGAACAATAAATAGTTGTGCGTAGAAGCAACAAACAAATGTTCAACAAAATCTTCTTCACGAGTTTTAGAACCAACCGCACCTCTACCGCCTCTTTTTTGCTGGCGATATTCTGATGCAGATGTTCTTTTGATGTATCCTAAATGTGAAATAGTGATCACAACGTCCTCATTTTCAATGAGATCTTCAATTTTCATTTCATCTGCGAGGTATTGAATTTCACTTTTGCGCTCATCGCCGAATTTGGCTTTAACTTCTAACAATTCAGTTTTTATTAGATCAAAACGTAATTGTTCTGAAGCCAGCAAAGCTTTTAAACCTCTTATTGTATCAATCAACCCATTGAATTCATCTACTATTTTATCGCGCTCCATTCCGGTTAAACGCTGTAACCTCAATTCCAGAATTGCTTTTGCCTGAATTTCAGACAACCCTTGCTCCTGTTTATACAGCTCATCTGTAAGATCAGTGAACATAGATTGATTCAAGTACCATTTTTCTTCGCGGCTCTTGTTGATCAGGCTTTCTTTTGCTTCATCAGGTGTTCTGCTGGCTCTGATTAAGGCAATCACTTCATCTAAATGATCTAAAGCTTTTAGGTAACCTTCTAAAACATGCGCACGTTCTTCTGCTTTTCTTAGTTCAAATTTTGCTCTTCTGATTACCACTTCCATTCTAAATTCAATGAATTCTGAGATTAAATCTCTAAGATTCATGATTCTAGGACGGCCTTTACTTAAGGCAACATTATTAATACCATAGCTGGTTTGTAGTTCCGTATATTTGTATAACTGGTTGATTACCACCTGTGCTACAGCATCTTTCTTCAATTCTACTACAATTCTAGTACCGTCTTTATTACTTTGATTTCCTACATCTGAAATACCTTCTACTGTTTTATTAATGGCTATCTGACCAATTCTATCCGTTAACGTATCTCTGCTAACCTGATAAGGAACTTCTGTAATAACAATCATTTCCCGTCCGTTAGCTTTGGTCTCTACATTACACTTACCTCTTACCACCACACGACCTCTTCCGGTAAGCAAGGCCTGTCTAACCCCTTCCATACCATAAATAACCCCACCCGTTGGAAAATCGGGGGCTTTAACATAATTCATTAATTCTTCAATGGCAATGTCTCTGTTTTCAACATAAGCTATACATCCATCAATTACTTCATTAATGTTATGCGGCATCATATTGGTGGCCATACCAACGGCAATTCCAGATGAACCATTAATTAAAAGTTGAGGAATTTTAGTTGGAAGTACGGTAGGTTCTTCTAATGAATCGTCGAAATTTAATTGATAATCAACCGTTTCTTTCTCAATATCGTCCAACATTGCTTCTGAAATACGTTGCAAACGAGCTTCCGTATAACGCATAGCAGCCGGCGGATCCCCATCTTGGTTACCAAAGTTACCTTGACGATCGACTAGAGTATAACGCATTGTCCATTCCTGGGCCATACGAACTAGGGTATCATAAATAGCACTATCACCATGTGGGTGATATTTACCCATTACTTCCCCTACAATACGCGCAGATTTTTTAAATGGTTTATTGCTGTTATTGCCCAACTCATTCATCGCATACAGTACCCTGCGATGCACAGGTTTAAATCCATCACGTACATCAGGCAACGCTCTACCCACAATAACCGACATAGAATAGTCGATATATGCAGTTTTCATCTGCTCCTCAATGTTCACTTGAATAATACGATCGTTGTCGCTGGTTTGTTCCGGTATTAAATTCTCTTCCATGTCTTCTCTCGTTCTGTATTTTAATCTTGCTTTACAATAAAATTATTGTGTCAAATCAAGTAGGCGAAGATACCTTTTTTAGTAGTGAAAATCGCGTTAAAATAAAGGTTTTTTACTGCTTTTATCCACATAGTTAATGTACTATAATACATTGATTTTCATACATTAATATGAAT
>JBIIAP010000251.1:0-3951 GCA_044239855.1 Sediminibacterium sp.
CACAAAACTGAAATGCATTTCTTGCATTTTGTAAATCGTTGATTTTTAAATATGCATCCCCTAATAAATACATGCTGTTTTGTTCAAGAGAATCGGTTGCACCACCAAGCTGTTTAAATCCCTCAATTGCCTTGTTCCAGTTTTTTGCTTCATAATAACAATAAGATAGCTCATACAGATCCTCTCGCCTAACCTTGTTATTTTGTGATACATATTGTTCTAGGTATGGCAGCGCTTTATCAAATTGTCTTTTTTCAAACAAAATATGTCCCAACAGTTGTTTCAATTCAATATTATAATATTGATCTTTTTTTTGAAGTGCATTTTCTGCATACATCAATGATTTATCTTTATCTCCACTGAAATAATAAAGTTCAGCGAGGTAAAATGAAACTACACTCTTATAAGAAGGGTCATTTTCGGCTATTTGAAAACATGGAATGGCTTCTTTATATTTTTGCTCACTAAACAATATAAATCCATAATAATAATTAGCATCCGCATAATTTGGATCTTTAGGTAATTGTCGAATACTATTAAAAAGACTTTTTGCTTTATCGAATTTTTTTGCAATAAAATAACAATATGCCTGATGGAACTTCATCTCAGCAATTTGTCGATTATTTAAATTAGCAATATTTGATTTTGCAAAATACAATAGCGCATCCTCATACTGTTTTATGCTGTAATAGTATTCCCCTAAATAAAAAGCTGTTAATTGAGATTGAGCAATATCGGCTTCTTGTTCTATAAATAATTTAGCCATATCTGAAGCGAGTGGGTCACTCATCTTTAACCCACTGATAATATAATAATATTTAGCCTCCGTTTTAACTATTACCGGCATGCTACTCAACGCATATCTAGTTGAATAATAGTTCTTAAAAAGAGGATAGGCTAAACTATACGCCCCTTGTTGAAACAAAATCTTGGCTTGTTTAAAGGAGGCATCAGGTTCAATGGATGATTGTGTTAATTGTGCATTTACTTTGATTTGAAAAAAAGTAGACCATAGAGTCATTGACACAAAAACAATTTTTCTTAAAGAACAAGTGTATTTAATCATACTTAAATAATTAATTCCAATTAATGCAGAATAGACCATTAAAGATAGTCTGACAAAACAATAAGACTACTATTACAGGATAAATGTGGAAAAAGAGAAGAAGTTTGTAAGTTTGTCAACAAATTAGAATAATGTACGAACATTATACAACAGTTAGAGTAAGATATGCAGAAACGGATCAAATGAATGTAGTGTATTATGGTAATTATGCCCAATACTTTGAAGTTGGCAGAGCAGAAAGTATAAGAAATCTGGGATTTACCTACAAAAAGATGGAAGAAATGGGGATTAAAATGCCGGTGGTTCATATGGAAGTAAAATTCATTCGATCAGCACATTATGATGATTTAATTACCATTAAAACTGTATTGAAAGAAATGCCTGTTGATCATTCTATCAGGTTTTATAATGAAGTATATAATGAAGCAAACAAATTACTTACCACAGGTGTTGTAACTTTGTACTTTATAGATGCCCAAACAGGTAAAAAAACCGAATTACCAGAAGCTTTAAGAAATGTGTTAACCCCCTATTTCGAAACAGCCTAACTTGTTTGATAGCAGATAAACTAACATGACTTAATAAAATGCTTAATGAATAAGACTTATGCCTCTATTATAACCATCGGTGATGAATTATTAATTGGTCAGGTTATAGACACCAATAGTAGCTGGATAGCGCAGGAATTAAATAAAATAGGGATTTCAGTAAAACATCGTTTGGCAGTTGGTGATGTTTGGGATGATATCTGGGATGCTTTAGTAGAAGAAAGTAAAAAAGTAGACATTATACTAATAACAGGTGGCTTAGGCCCAACGGCCGACGATATTACCAAACCATTGCTTGGCAAGTACTTTAATGGAAATTTGGTAATGGATCAACCAACATTGGATCATATTACTCATATTTTTGAACGGGTTTTAAAAAAGCCCATGCTCGAGCGAAATATAAAACAAGCTGAAGTGCCTGATACTTGTAAGGTATTGAAAAATGAAATGGGTACAGCTCCAGGGATGTTATTTAACAAGGATAACAAAATATTTATAGCAATGCCAGGGGTGCCTCATGAAATGCAATTCATCATGACCAATCATGTGCTACCCTTGTTATTAGAAAAGTATCAAACCGGATTTATTGAGCATCGAACTTTATTGACTTCTGGTATTGGAGAATCATTTTTAGCTGAACTAATCAAAGATTTTGAAGCAGCACTTCCTTCACACGTTAAATTGGCTTATTTACCCAACTTTGGAATGGTTAGATTAAGATTATCTGCCTGGGGAGTAGATAAAAATATATTAATCAAAGAATTAGATAACCTCTTTAATACATTGAAAATCAATATAAAAGATTACTTTATTGTAGATAAAGATGTTTCATTAGAAGTAGTGGTTGGACAATTATTAAATGAAAGGAGTCAAACAGTTGCAACTGCTGAAAGTTGTACGGGAGGTTATATCGCTCACTTATTAAGTATTCATCCGGGATCTTCTACCTTTTTTACCGGTACCGTTGTAAGTTATGCAAATATCATAAAAGAAAGATTACTGGGTGTATCGCATGAAATTCTTACGACTGTAGGTGCGGTTAGCCAGGAAACTGTTTTACAAATGGCAAAATCTGTGAGAGAGGTAATGCAAACAGATTATGCGATTTCTGTTAGTGGAATTATGGGACCCGGTGGCGCTACGGACGAGAAACCGGTTGGGTTGGTTTGGGTTGCAGTAGCCAATAAGGATAAATGTATTGCCAAATCATTCAATTTTAGGTTCGGCAGGAAAAAAAATATTGAGTTAACTGCAACAAATGCGTTAAATATGCTCCGACAATTTATTTTAGAAAATTCTTAAGTTATTGTTTCTGCTTATGCGGTATATTTGTTGAGTGTTAAGGGTTTGCATTTAAGAATTGATCATATTTAGCCGGTAAAATCCTTATTTTACGCTGAAGAAAATTAGTAACATTGTATGGCAATAGCTGAATTGGTAATGCCCAAATTGGGCGAAAGTATAATGGAAGCTACTATTTTAAAGTGGCATAAAAAACCAGGTGATACTGTTTCAATGGATGAAACCATTTTAGACATTGCTACAGATAAAGTTGACAGTGAAGTGCCCTCTACTGCGGCAGGTGAACTAATTGAAATTTTATTTAATGAAAATGATGTAGTGCCAATAGGAACTGTCATTGCACGAATTAATACCCAGGCTTTCGGAGAAGTTGTAAGTACTTCATATTCCTCAACCCTACCCTCATTTGAAGAACAAGTACCCCGTAATACAGAAGAAATAGTAGAAGAAATTCCTTATATACCTTCTTCTACTATTGTTCCGAATATAGCTACATCGGTATCCTCCAATAGATTTTATTCTCCCCTGGTATTGAATATTGCAAACAATGAAAATATTGGATTAGCAGAGTTAGAAACGATCCCGGGAACCGGCAATGAAGGCAGATTAACTAAAAAAGACATACTTCAATACATTTCCAATAAAAATTCAGGTAATATTTCAGGTATATCATCCTCTACAGATGTTAAGGGAACCAATATTCCTGTTGAACCAATTAAGAAATTTGCTCCCCCAATTCAATCAATCGAAGAACCTGTATTGTCTGGTGTTCCACCAGTTACTAAACAAGTTGTAATTAATACTAAAGACAATTTCAATGATGCATCGTCTGCTATAACAACCGGCGAGACTGAAATTATAGAAATGGATAGAATGCGCAAACTAATTGCCAAACACATGGTAGATAGTAAACATATCAGTCCACATGTAACTAGTTTTTCTGAGGCAGATGTAACCAATATGGTGATGTGGCGCGAAAAAGTTAAACATGATTTTGAACACAGGGAAGGAACCAAAATAACTTACACCCCCATG
>JBIIAP010000252.1:0-3939 GCA_044239855.1 Sediminibacterium sp.
TGATGATTGAAAAACCGCCATCTCTTATGTATTCACTATAAGTTGCACCTATCAATTTATTAGCTTGACTAAAATACAATAACACAAACGCAGCTACATTCCTTAAATCTAAATAAGTATTTAGTAGTCCATGCTCAATATCCAATAATACAGGGTCTTTACCCGACTGAATTTCTTGAAGTTTAAGATTGGTTGCTGTTGTTTTTACAATTTGCGCATCTAATTGAATAGATGAACGATTTTTTAGTTCAATTTTAATTGAATTGTTCATACAAAATATTTTTAGGTTAAAAAATAATTTGTATTTCGAGATAATAAAGGTTTGTCGATTGTACCGTTTTTTTTGACCGAACTGGACCGTATCATTTTACCACCGTGGAGACTGCTCTCGGTTGGTACCCATTGTTATGGGTTCGAAATACAGTGCAAAAGTAATTTTATTTTTCGAACTCCAAAAAAAATATTGTAAATCAAGGCAAAATATTTGCATCCTACACCAACACTGCACCCCGCACTTCCACCTCTTTTTCATGCAACAAACCATCAATACTATTTAAGGTGGTAGTAGCAATTTGCATCAACGCCTCATCGGTAAAAAAGGCCTGATGTGCGGTAATCAATACATTCGGAAAACTCATCAAACGCTGTATAGTATCGTCTGCTATGATATCTGTCGAATGGTCTTTGAAAAACAATTTCTCTTCTTGCTCATACACGTCAATACCCAACGCACTTATCTTTCCGTTTTTTAATGCATTAATTACTGCAGGAGTATCTACCAGGCCTCCTCTGCTGGTATTGATCAATACCGCGCCATCCTGCATCATCGCAAGCGTTTGCTCATTAATTAGGTGATGCGTTTGTTCGGTAAGCGGACAATGCAATGAAATAATATCTGCCTTCAGTACTTCCATTAATGGATGATAACTTACCCCTATGGCTTCTAAATCTTTATTGGCAATTAAGTCAAACGCAATCACCTTACAGCCAAATCCCAACATGATTTTTGCAAATGCCTTACCTATATTTCCGGTACCAATCACACCAATGGTTTTACCGTGAATATTGTAACCCAACAAACCCTGTAAAGCAAAATTTTGCTCCCGCACTCTGTTATACGCTTTATGCGTTTTTCTGTTTAAGGTAAGTAACATAGCTACCGCATGTTCCGCAACGGCTTCGGGGGAGTATGCCGGAACCCTGCAAACTTTTATTCCATGGTTTTTCGCTGCTTCCAGGTCTACATTATTAAAACCGGCACATCGTAAGGCAATTATTTTAATTTTCAGCGAAGCCATTTTTTCAATAATCCCGGCATTCACTTTGTCGTTTACAAACACACAAACAGCCTCAGCCTCTTTGGCTAACGCTACTGTTTGCTCGTTTAAGCCCGTTTCCAGGAACAACAACTCAAATCCTTGCGTGTTATATTTACTAAAAAACTCCTTGTCGTAAGGCTGTGCCGAAAAGAATACAATCTTCATACCCAAATTTAAGCCTGCTTTTCCAATACATTCGTACCTTTGCAACTATTTTTTAACCTTTGACTGCATTGGCATTTCCAATGGAATGATATGAGTGTGAAATATGCCGAATTTTCGGGACTGAATCTCCCGGGTATTGAACAAGAAATTTTAAACAAGTGGACTGCCGAGCAGGCCTTTGAAAAGAGTATTTCCCTTAGAGAGGGGAGCAAGCCCTTTGTGTTTTATGAAGGCCCTCCTAGTGCTAATGGTATGCCCGGTATTCACCACGTAATTTCCCGTACCCTAAAAGATATGGTTTGTCGCTACAAAACCATGCAGGGCTTTCAGGTTAAACGCAAAGGCGGTTGGGACACCCACGGCTTACCTATTGAGTTAGGGGTTGAAAAAGAATTGGGTATCACCAAAGAAGATATTGGTAAAAAAATTTCTATTGAAGATTACAATAAAAAATGCCGCGAAGCGGTGTTACGCTATAAAAAAGAGTGGGATACCATTACCCGTAAAATGGGCTATTGGGTAGACCTGGAAAACCCCTACGTTACTTTCGAAAACAATTATATTGAAACCCTTTGGTGGATTTTAAGCGAATTATATAAAAAAGGGTTCTTGTATGAAAGTGTAAGTATTCAGCCGTATTCACCTGCAGCTGGTACAGGATTAAGCTCACATGAATTAAACCAACCCGGCACCTATAAAGATGTGAAAGATACTTCTGCCGTGGCTATGTTTAAAGTTAAGCAGAACAATAAAAGTCAATTTTTATTCGATGCATTGAAAGAGCAGGCTAATGCCGAGGCGTTCTTAATGGCCTGGACCACCACCCCATGGACGCTGCCGGCTAACCTCGGGTTAACCGTTGGACCCAATATTGAGTATGTATTGGTAAAAACAGTAAATCCTTACACGTTTATTCCGGTAAACGTAATACTTGCTAAAGCGTTACTAAGCAAATTTTTTAAGCCAGAAGGGGAGAACACATCAGCGGAAGGTTACAATGAAAAATCTAAAATTCTTCCATGGAGTATCTTAGCTACTTTTAAAGGAACTGATATAGAAGGAGTGGAGTATGACCAATTGTTGCCTTATGATGCCAACTCAATAAACGCTGTACTAGAAATTACACCCGACGCTAAGCCTTTCCGTGTTATTACCGGCGATTTTGTTACCACCGAAGATGGTACCGGTATTGTTCATACCGCACCAGCTTTTGGGGCCGATGACTATAAGGTTGGTAAGAAATTCAATATCGGTATTCTTACCATGGTAGATAGAGCAGGTAAATTTGTAGACGGATTAGGTGAATTCAGCCATCGCTTCGTAAAAAATTACAAAGACGACCCGAATTATCAAGACGTGAACGTAGACATCTGCGTAAAACTTAAAAAAGAAAACAGGGCTTTTAAAGTAGAAAAATATGAACACAGCTATCCGCATTGCTGGAGAACCGATAAACCAATTCTTTATTACCCGTTAGATGCCTGGTTCATTAAAACCACTGCGGTTAAAGACAGAATGGTTGAACTCAATAAAACCATTAATTGGAAACCAAAATCAACCGGCGAGGGTCGTTTTGGCAACTGGTTAGAAAACATGGTTGACTGGAACCTTAGTCGCAGCCGTTATTGGGGAACTCCTTTACCGGTTTGGAGAACAGAAGACGGTGAGGAGGAAGTTTGTATTGGTTCTATTGCCGAATTGAACGATGGAATTAAAAAAGCCAATGAGGTATTAGGGGGCGATGTCAATAAAAATTATTTGCATGAAGGCATTTTAGATTTGCATAAACCTTATGTAGATGATATCATATTGGTTAGTGCTTCGGGCAAACCCATGAAAAGAGTACCTGATTTGATAGACGTTTGGTTCGATAGTGGTGCGATGCCCTATGCACAGTGGCACTATCCTTTTGAGAACAAAGACCTTATTGAAAAAGGGGAAGCTTTCCCTGCCGATTTTATTGCAGAAGGAGTAGATCAAACCCGTGGCTGGTTCTATACCCTCCATGCATTGGGGGTGATGTTGTTCGACAGTGTTGCTTATAAAACAGTGGTAAGTAATGGTTTGGTACTCGATAAGAACGGCAATAAAATGAGTAAACGCCTCGGAAACGTGGTGAATCCATTTGAAACCATCGAAAAATATGGTTCCGATGCTACTCGCTGGTACCTTATCACCAACGCCTCTCCATGGGATAACCTTAAGTTCGATTTAGCAGGTATTCAGGAAGTACAGCGTAAATTCTTCGGAACGCTTTATAATACCTATCAATTTTTTGCATTATATTCAAATGTAGATGGATTTGCTTTTAAAGAAGCCTACATTCCACTGGCTGATCGTCCGGAAATTGATCGTTGGATTCTCTCTGCGCTCAATACGTTGATAAAACAGGTTACCGATAGTATGAACGATTATGAACCTACCATGGCAGGTCGCGCTATTGAAACCTTCCTGG
>JBIIAP010000050.1:0-12733 GCA_044239855.1 Sediminibacterium sp.
TTTTGCCAGTTAGATGATGCCGACATCATGAGTGGTATTAAAAAATGGAGTTATCACCCCGATTTGGTGCTTTCTTTGCTCTGCAAGCGGTTTTTAAACCGGAAATTGTACAAATCCCGCATACAATCAGAACCTTTTTCAGAAGAATTTGTACTACAAAAACAAGCGGAGGCCGTCCTTCAATTTGGAATAGATCCAAAAGAGGCACACTATTTGTGCTTTACGGGCATGGCCGCCAATACCACTTATCAGCGTAAAGATGAATCCATCAATATTCTGTATAAAGATGGTTCGGTAAAAGATATTGCAGAAGTAGATAATACCATGATTCAGCAAAATCTTTCGGCTCAGGTAAAAAAATTTTACATTTGTCTGTTAACTTAAATAGTATATATGCAATTTACTGCTTCCCAAATAGCAATAATGGTTCAAGGGAAAATCGAGGGCGATGCGAACGCCGCAGTGACGTCTTTTGGAAAAATTGAGGAAGCAGTTTCAGGACAGCTCTCCTTTTTAGCGAACCCTAAATATGAAGAGTATTTATACAGTACCAAAGCCTCCATCATCATTATTAATGCTTCGCTTGAATTAAAACAAGCACTTGCTGCAACACTGATTCGGGTGGCCGACGCATATGGCGCTTTCGCTACCTTAATGACCAAATACCAGGAGTTAGAAGCGCAACAACTTACCGGTATTCAACAACCCAGCTTTATTGCTCCTACTGCATCGGTTGGCAAAAATGCGTTCGTCGGTGCATTTGCCTATATAGGCGATAAAGCTCAAATTGGTGACCATAGCAAAATTCACCCCAGTGCTATTATTGGAGAGCGGGTAAAAATTGGAGAAAATACCATCATTCATGCCGGTGTTAAAATATACAACGATTGTGTTATTGGCAATAATGTAATTATCCACGCTGGTGTAGTAATCGGCAGTGATGGATTTGGTTTTGCCCCTCAAGCAGATAAAACCTATAAAAAAGTACCCCAATTGGGCAATGTAATCGTGGAAGATTTTGTTGAAATTGGCGCGAATTCTACCATCGACAGGGCTACAATGGGATCTACCATCATTAGAAAAGGGGTAAAATTAGACAACCTCGTACAAATTGCTCATAATGTAGATATAGGCGTTAACACTGTTATAGCTGCACAAACCGGTGTAAGCGGTAGTACTAAAATCGGCTCTTTTGTGATGATTGGTGGACAAACAGGTATTGCCGGACATATTTCTATTGCCGATGGCAGTAAAATCAATGGAAAAAGCGGCGTTACCAAAACCATCAAAGAACCAAACAAGTCATTCAATGGCTTTCCTGCAGTGGATTTTACTACCTCCATGAGGATAAGTGCTGCTTCCCGCAACCTTCCTGAAATGGAAAAAAGAATCAAAGAATTAGAGAAATTAGTAGAACAACTCATTTCCGAACGAGTTAATGCCTGATTTCAGTAATAAAACCAGTCTTTAAGCTTATTTTTGCAGCATATGGTTATTTGGTTTATTACCCGATAACTAATTTTTTTAAATAGAGAGATATAACATGGACGTAAACTTTAACCCTGACAAGCAACACACACTTTGTCAATCAATAAGTATCAGTGGCACCGGTTTACATACTGGAATTTTAGTTGATATGACCCTAAAACCCGCTAATCCGGGCTTTGGCATTCAATTTCAAAGAATTGATTTACCTAATCAACCTATCATTAAAGCGGATTGTGATCTAGTAACCGACACCAGCCGCGGTACTACCTTACAAGTAGGTGATGCTAAAGTTAGCACCGTTGAACATGTACTTGCCGCCCTAATTGGCATGGGTGTAGATAATGTGTTGATTGAATTGAACGGACCAGAAATTCCAATTATGGACGGCAGCTCAGCCCCATTTATTGAATTGATAGAGGAAATTGGTGTATTCGAACAAGAAGCAGCCAAAGCATGGTACAGTCTCGATGAAAACATTTACCATTACGATGAAAACAAGCGGGTAGAAATGGTGGCTTTACCTGCGATGGATTACCAAATAACTACTTTAATTGATTTTAATAGCCCTGTTTTAGGCACTCAACACGCCGGTTTAAAAACCATCAAAGACTTTAAAACAGAAATAGCGCCTTGCAGAACTTTTTGCTTCTTGCATGAGTTGGAAATGCTACTGGATAATGATTTAATTAAAGGAGGCGATATCAATAACGCTATTGTTGTAGTTGATAAACCGGTTACTGATGAAGAAATGACCCGCTTGGCTAAAGTCTTTAAACGCGATAAAATTGAAGTAAAAAGTGAGGCCTACCTGAACAACCTAGAGTTGCGCTTCCCGAATGAACCTGCCCGCCATAAACTGTTAGATGTAGTAGGCGATCTTGCTTTAATTGGTTATCCTATCAAAGCGCGCATCATTGCCAACAGACCCGGTCATAGTTCTAACGTAGAATTTGCCAAAAAAATTAAACAATACATCAAAAAAAACAAGCATGTAAAAGATGTACCTGTTTACAATCCAAACATACCACCGGTTTATACTTTAGAAAAAATAGAAAAAACTTTACCGCATAGACACCCTTTTTTATTGGTAGATAAAATCATTGAATTAACTGATACCTGCATCGTAGGTGTTAAAAATGTAACATTTAATGAGTGGTTTTTCCCGGGTCATTTTCCCGGAAACCCTGTAATGCCGGGTGTACTGCAAATTGAGGCACTTGCACAAACAGGTGGAATACTCTGCATTAACTCCATGCCCGAAGGTGAATATGATACTTATTTCCTGAAAATAGACAATTGCAAATTCAAGCAAATGGTTAGACCCGGCGATACCATGGTACTAAAAATGGAGTTCACCGGACCAATTCGGCGCGGTATTTGTGAAATGAGGGGCACCGTTTACGTTAATGGCAAAGTTGCAACAGAAGGTGATTTGGTTGCGCAGGTTGTTAAACGCAATGGCAGTTAGCCAAAACCATTTTTAATTGCACAGAACTAATCAAAATATGACACATCCCTATACTTATATAGACCCAAATGCACGTATAGCACCTAATGTAAAAATCGACCCTTTTACCGTAATACATGGTGATGTACAAATTGGTGAAGGCACCTGGATCGGAAGCAACGTAACCATTATGGAAGGTACTACAATAGGCAAAAACTGCAGGGTATTTCCCGGAGCAGTGCTTGGTGCTATTCCACAAGATTTAAAGTTTTTTGGCGAAAAAACCTATGTTGAAATAGGTGACAACACTACCATCAGAGAGTTTGTTACCATCAACAGAGGTACGGAAGACAGAGGTAAAACTACCATAGGTAATTACTGTCTTATTATGGCTTATAGCCATATTGCCCACGATTGTATTGTTGGTAATCACTGCATTATGAGTAACAGTGTACAAGTTGCCGGCCACGTTACCATTGGCGATTGGGCTATTGTAGGCGGAGTAAGTGCCATCCACCAATTTGTAAATGTTGGTCAACACACTTTTATTGCAGGAGGCAGCTTAGTAAGTAAAGATGTGCCACCTTATATCAAAGCGGTTAGAAATCCGTTGAGCTATGGCGGTGTAAACAGTGTAGGGTTAAAAAGAAGAGGATTCCCATTGGAACAAATTAACCATATTTTAGACGTATACAGAACCATCTACAATAAAGGGTTTAATACAACACAGGCGCTGGAGTTTATTGAAGAAGAACTACCAGCAACAGATGAAAGAGATGAAATCGTGGATTTTATTCGTGAAAGTGGCAGAGGTATCATAAAGCGTTTTACAAAGGGAGCAAATGACGACGAATAAAATGACCATTTCATTGGTTAATGCCGGTAAACGATTTAACCGGGAATGGATTTTCAGAAAGCTTTCGTATCAATTTTATTCGAATACCGCTTATGCTATTACAGGGCCAAATGGAAGTGGCAAAAGCACGCTGCTGCAATGCATTGCAGCAAGCTCCGCATTGAATGAAGGTTCCATAGAATTAACGCTTAATAACAACGAATCAACCATAACTACACTCCCTGAAAATTATTATCAGCAACTCGCTATTTGTGCGCCTTATTTAGAACTGATTGAAGAAATGACTACTATAGAGTTTCTTCAATTTCACCAACAGTTTAAGCCTCTGTTGAATCAAATGAGTATCCCGGAAATTATTCAAATAATTGGGCTTGAAAAAGCAACCAATAAGCAAATTCGCCACTTCAGTAGTGGCATGAAACAGCGACTGAAACTAGCTCAGGCCATATTTACCGACACACCCATTCTTTTGTTAGATGAGCCCTGCACCAACCTCGATAAAGAGGGCTATGCGCTTTACCACCACCTAATCAATACTTATTGCAACAATAAATTAGTGGTCATTTGCAGTAACGATGAAGCCGAAATAGATTTTTGCTCGGAGCGGATTAATATCGTAGCTTTCAAATAAAAAATGCGCTCAATTTTTCTTGTATTTTTCAGTCTTTTGGTGTTCAATACCTTTGCTCAAAAAGCAGAATACTTAATAGTCATTACTTCTGATGGCGTTCGTTGGCAGGATGTATTTACCGGTATGGATTCTACCTTAAGCAGAAGTAAAAAATATCATGAAGGCGATAGTCTAAACATTCATCAAAAATTTTATGCCGACAATGTCAACGAAAGAAGAAAAAAGCTCATGCCATTTTTTTGGACTAACATTGCTACTAACGGCCAAATTTACGGTAACCGGCTATTAAACAACTTTGTAGATAACACCAACCCTTATTGGTTCAGCTACCCAGGTTACAGCGAAATATTTACTGGTTTTGTAGATACAGCTATCAATACCAACGACTACCAACCCAACCCTAATATTACCATATTAGAATATTTACAACAGCAACCAAAGTATCACAACAAAGTAGCGGCATTTGGCGCTTGGACTGCTTTTGACAGGATTTTAAATGAAAAAAGATCAGGCATTCCGGTAATGTCCGCATACGACCCTGCCGGTGCATTTAATCCTTCTAGCAGCCAAAAACTCATCGATAAAATGCTGTCAGAAACCAACCGACCTTGGGGAGCAGAAGAGTGCTTAGATGTATTTACACATCATGCAGCAATGACTTATTTAAAAGAAAAGAAACCCGATGTGCTATACATAGCTTATGGAGAAACTGATGAGTGGGCACACGCTAGTAAATATTCTTCCTATTTAAAAGCTATGAATCAGGTGGATAAGTGGATTGCAGAAATTTGGGCATTCATTCAACAAGATCCCAAATACAAAAATAAAACGGCCCTGTTATTCACTACCGACCATGGAAGAGGAGATGAAATAAAAAGCGAGTGGACTAGTCATGGCTCCAGTATTAAAGGTGCTAACCAAATTTGGATGGCTTTATTAGGCCCTGGCATTAAACCATTGGGCGAGGTAAATAAACCACAACAACACTTTCAACAACAAGCTGCACAAACTATGGCCGAAATGTTGGGATTGTCTTTCATTACCAATCATCCCGTTGCACCTGCATTGCCATTTAAGCAATAATTCATCAACTATTTTTTAGTACATCACCCAAAAGGAAAAAAGTCATCAAGTAACCGCCACCGGCATACATCATGACTTTTTTCCTTTTGAATTTTAATTTTTTTTAGACGCCAGCATGTCGTCTCTACTTTTAAATTTTATCTTCTGCTTGCAATCAATAAATTCAAATCAGTAAACTTCAAATCAAATCGCTGACTGATATAAAAATCTGTTAAGGCGCCTCTAAATAAATACACACCTTCGCGTAAATTAAATTTATGCCAAATCATTTCCTCTAATCCACCTTCGCCACATACTTCTAACAACAAAGGCATTAATACATTACTCACAGCCTGACTAGCAGTACGTGCAAAGCCACTCGGTATATTGGGTACACAATAATGCACTACATCATGCTTTACAAAAGTGGGAGATTTATAACTGGTTAATTCACTCGTTTCAAAACATCCACCCCGGTCTATTGCCACATCAATAATAATACTACCCGAACGCATATCAGCAACCATTTCTTCAGTAACCACTACGGGAGCTCTTCCTGATTCGCTACTCAAAGCCCCTACAGCTACTTCACAAGTTTTTAATTGTTTAGCTAATATCTTAGGCTCTAATACACTCGTCCAGATACGTTGCCCCAGGTTGTTTTGCAGTTGCTTTAACCGATAAACATTATTGTCAAACACTTTAACAGAAGCACCTAATGCCAGTGCATTTCTGGTAGCAAACTCACCCACTATACCTGCTCCTATAATAACTACTTTAGTTGGTGGAATTCCGCTGATACCCCCTAATAATACGCCCTTGCCATCATTAAAGCTACTGAGGTACTGTCCGGCAATCAGCATCACAGCACTTCCTGCAATTTCACTCATGCATCTCACTATGGGGTAAGTGCCACTATCATCTTTTAAGTTTTCGAAACTAATGGCTGTAATACGCTTTTCCATCATTTTCTCAATCACCTCTTTCTTTAAAGCGGAAAGATGTATGGGAGAAATGATGGTTTGGTGCATTTGCAACAAGGGCAAATCAGCCGCTACCGGCGGCGCACTTTTAATTAATATAGGACATTTAAATACTTCAGTTCTGTCGTACACAATTTGTGCACCTGCTTCGGAATAATCTGCATCTTTATAATGACTTCCTTCTCCGGCATTGTGCTCCACAGTAACCTGATTGCCATTTGCCACCAAAACCCCAACAGCATCGGGCGTAAGTGCAATTCTATTTTCCTGAAATGCCTCTTCCTTAGGAATACCAATATGCAGCTTGGCACCCTGAGGTTTAACATCTAATGTTTCTTCAAATGTTTCATAAAAAATAGAGGGACTAATACTTGGTCTACTGGTTGCCATATAATAACTTAAAGTTTGAAGTTAATCAATAAGAAGGATACTTCTTTATTCATTATCCCTCGCATCTGCCGGGTTAAATGTAAAAAGTCTTCTGGTAGTCTCATTCAGCATTTCAATCTTTATGTGCAATGTTTTTTCAGGCAATAATCCCTGCGCTTGTTCCGGCCATTCTACCAAGCAATATTCTCCACTCAACAGCAATTCTTCAACACCAGCCTGCAATGCTTCGGTTTCATCTTTTAATCGATACCAATCCATGTGATGTATTATTCCGGCATCTTTACTTTGATAGTCGTTAATAATGCCAAATGTGGGACTACTCACCGCGTCTTCAACCCCTAATATTTTACACAAACCATGAATAAAGGTAGTTTTACCCGAGCCCATTGGAGCATGAAATGCCCATACTGTAAATTTCTTACCTTCTTTCCATAAACCGGCAGCTACCGACTCTAATTGCGACAGTCCAAAAATTGCATCCATGGTACAAAGATAATTAGTAAATTGAGTGAGGGGTAAAAATGATGATGCTAATAATTTTATGTCGATTTCATTTTTTAAAAAATTTATCATTTTCCCAATTTGAAGGATTATTAATGATATAATTGGCAATAGTTTGATATGATTTTTCATTTCTAATGATATGTTCATAATAATTTCGTTGCCATAATTTGCCCATTGTTTTATTGTTCAATTTGTAAATATTCAAGCACCCATTCGTTACCAATGATTTATAGGCGCCAATAATATTCCCAACCGTAGGGGCAACCCTTGCGGTTGCCCCATTATCCATTAATCCGGTTGCCCCATTATCCATTAATCCGGTTGCCCCATTATCAATTAATTCCGTTGCCCCATTATCCATTAATTCCGTTGCCCCATTATCAATTAATCCGGTTGCCCCATTATCAATTAATCCGGTTGCCCTTATATCCATTAATTCCGTTGCCCTTATATCCATTAGGGTGGAATTTTCACAATTGGAATTAATCACAGGATTATCGAATGATGGGGGTTGGGCAGAATTATCAAATGATGGATGTTGGGCAGAATTATCGAATGATGGATGTTGGGCAGAATTATCGAATGATGGATGTTGGGCAGAATTATCGAATGATGGGGGTTGGGCATAATTTGAAATTCATCTATTTGAAAATTTATGAATCGTTCCGTTAATTTATCCCATTCATTAAATGCCACTTCCCCACATTGATTTAATATCATTTTACTATTCTCTATATTCCCAAACCTACTTATCCTATCCTGACAACATATTGTAATAAAATATAAACCTGCTTTTGAATAATCGAACCCCTTCAAACGAATAGATCTTCTATGGTGCAAATGCGGTTTGTATTTGAATTTGTCTTCCATTTTATTCATTTTTTGGGGGATTTTCTTAATTACCTATCATTGGCACTTACTCCAAATAAAAAATCCACATAAGTGGATTTCATTTTTATTAGATACCTAAATGCTCTTTTAATACCAGCACTGAAATTGTATTGATTTAAAATAAACAAATATATGGTAGTATAAAAATTTATTTTATGGGTTATATGTTATGCATTTCTAACCAACAAGTGATGGCTTGATAAAAATACCAAGCTTATTTCAACTAATTCTTAACATTGTAATAAATTGCTAAAACAGCTTTCACTCAAAAATAATTTGGCAATTAAATATGGAGCATTCCAATATCCACACTAATTGCATCCATGGTGCAAAGATATTTCGGCAAAATCCATTATTATTCTAATATCGAAAATTACAGGTGCCTTCGCTTTTGTAAATTTGTACATCGTTCTGCATTAACAACGAAAAACTATGGAAAAAGTAAATTGGAAAGTATCCGGTATGAGTTGCACCAACTGCGCCCTTACCATCAACAAATACTTGCATGATAAAGGATTAGAAGACGTAAGAGTTAATTTTATAGGGGGAGATGTAAGCTTTAACCTTCCGACAGAAATGAATAAATTAGATGTACAAAAGGGTATCGACCAATTAGGCTATCACGTACTAAACGGCGAAGGCACATCTACACAGCAAAAGAAACTATTTGCCTCTCATTTACATCGATTTATATTTTGTGCCGTTTTCACTTTACCATTGATGTTGCACATGATTCCCGGGGTACATATTCATTGGCTGATGAACCCTTTTGTACAAATAGGTTTAACCCTACCGGTATTTGTAGTTGGTATGGATTTTTTTGGAAGAAGCGCTTTTCACAGCCTTGCCAAAGGTATTCCTAACATGAATGTTTTAATAACCATTGGTGCAGTAGCTTCTTTTGTTTACAGCCTATACGGCACTTTTACCAACCAGGCTGCCGAATACATGTTTTATGAAACCACCGCCACCATTCTTACTTTAGTGTTTTTAGGAAATTGGTTAGAAGATAAATCTGTAGAAACCACGCAATTGGCCTTGCAAAAATTAGTGCGCTCTCAAAAAACAATGGCCAACATGATTGCGTACGACGATCAACACCAGGAACATATTTTTCCGGTAGAAAGCACTGCTTTAAAAGTGGGAGATTTGATTTTAATGAACAGTGGAGATGCAGTGCCGATGGACTGTAAAATTTTATCCGGAGAAGTTGCTGTTGATGAATCAATTGTTACCGGTGAATTTATTCCGGTAGATAAAAAAATTAAAGATCAACTAATTGGTGGAAGTATCATTGTAAATGGCTCCGCAAAAGCTTACGTTACTGCCATTGGTGATGACTCTATTTTAGGCAATATTTTACAACTGGTAAAAAACGCACAAACAGAAAAACCTCCTATTCAACAACTGGCCGATAAAATTAGTGCGGTGTTTGTGCCCGTTGTAATCGGGTTAGCTGTTTTAACTTTTGTATTAAACTATACTTTAGCCGATCAAACCTTTACTCATAGCTTAATGCGTTCTATTGCCGTGCTAGTGATTTCCTGCCCCTGTGCAATGGGATTGGCTACACCTGCCGCTATTGCCGTTGGCATGGGCAGAGCAGCAAGAAATGGGGTGCTTTTTAAAAACACTAAAAGTCTGGAGCTGTTTAAAAGCATCGAGCAAGTGGTATTCGACAAAACCGGTACACTAACCACCGGCCAATTTGTTATTGAACGTATTGCATTAACAAGTGAAGGGGAAATGCAGGGTGAAGATGAATTTAAACGCATTGCTTATTCGCTTGAAAAATATTCCAATCATCCTTTAGCAAAAACAATCGCCAAAAATTGGAAAATCAACAACGATATTCGTTTTGCACAGGTGGAAGAAACCAAAGGGTTCGGCATGAAAGCAACCGATAAGGATGGCAATACTTATTTAGCAGGTTCTTACAAAATAGCAGAAGAAATTATACAGGATCCTTCTCATAACATTTACATCATCAAAAACAACACTTTATTAGGTTGGATAGACTTGTCAGATGAAATCAGGCCGGAGGCCGAATCTGTTATTCATTACTTAAAAAACAGATCCATCCGTACTATTTTATTGAGTGGTGATAAAAAAGAGCGTTGTGATTTAATTGCACAGAAACTAGGCATAGATATTGTTTTCGCAGAGGAATTGCCTGCCCAAAAGCTGGAACGCATTGAATCTTTAAATAGAATTTGCCCCACAGCAATGGTAGGCGATGGTATTAATGATGCGCCTGCACTAGCAAAAGCCACAGTAGGTATTTCATTAAGCGAAGCTTCACAAATTGCTGTACAAAGCGCAGAAGTGATTTTAATGAACCATGGTCTAAAAAATCTTCCAACTGCCTTAGGTTTAGGCAAACACACTTACTTAACTATTCAACAGAATTTATTTTGGGCGTTATTTTATAATGTTATTGCTATTCCTTTTGCTGCAATGGGATTATTGAGTCCCGCTTTTAGCGCACTGGCAATGGGTTTAAGTGATGTGGTGTTGGCCATTAATTCTGTAAGATTGAATTTTAAAAAAGTTGCCTAACCAACACTGAACATGCCAAAAGAAATACTGAAAAAATATTGGGGATTCGATCAATTTCGTCCGCTACAAGAAGAAATTATTCAGTCGGTACTTACCGGTAACGACACCCTTGCATTGCTTCCTACCGGAGGTGGCAAGTCTATTTGTTTTCAGGTACCCGGTATGTTAATAGATGGACTATGTTTGGTGATAAGCCCATTGATTGCTTTAATGAGAGATCAGGTAGATAACCTGAACAACAAAGGCATTCCTGCAGCTGCACTTCATAGTGGACTTACTTTTTATGAAGTGAAGAAAACATTGATGGACGCGGCAGATGGCATGTATAAATTTTTATACTGTTCACCGGAGCGATTAGAGAGTAATTTATTTGTAGATTATATTCCACTATTACCCATCAGTTTATTGGTGGTAGATGAAGCACATTGCATTTCTCAATGGGGGTACGATTTCAGACCGCCGTATTTACGCATTGCTGAAACCAGAAAATTATTTCAAAATGTTAACATCATTGCAGTTACTGCATCAGCTACCCCTTTGGTGCAAAACGATCTCGTTAATAAATTAGCCCTTAAAAATCCTAAGGTATTTCGTCAGTCGTTCGAGCGGCCAAATTTATCTTACAGTAATTTTTTAGTAGATAGTAAAATCAATAAGATACTCGACATTTTAAATAAAGTGCCGGGAAGCAGCATTGTTTATTGTAACAATAGAAAACAAACCAAAAAAATTGCAGAAGCACTAGTCCTGCAAGGCATTGCGGCCGATTATTATCATGCAGGTTTAGAACAATCTGTACGGGAAATGAAACAACAGGCATGGATTCAGAACAAAATCAGAACCATGGTTTGTACCAATGCATTTGGAATGGGCATCGATAAGCCGGATGTACGTGTTGTTATTCACCATGATGTTACTGAATGTTTAGAAAATTATTATCAGGAAGCGGGTAGAGCAGGCAGAGATGGAAAAAGAGCTTATGCTGTTTTATTGTATCAAAAGAAAGAGCTGATTGAATTATCTGTAAATGTTGCCAATAAATTTCCGCCTATTGGTGTGATCAAACAAGTTTATCAATCTATTGCCGATTACTTACAACTGCCAGTAGGTAATGGAGAAGGCATATATTATGATTTTGATTTTGTTGCATTCACCCAAAACTTTAAACTAGAGCCACTATTGGTAATGAATGTTTTAAAAGTACTGGAGCAAGAGAACCACATCAGTTTTGCTGAAAATATATTTTTGCCTACACAAATTTCATTTACAATAGACAAGGAAGGTCTCCACCTGTTTCAAGATACTTTCCCGCAATTAGAGCCCGTTATAAAAGCTTTATTAAGAACCTATGAAGGCATCATAGACAATAGGGTATCTGTACATGAACATAAGATTGCTAAAATGTGCAGGTTAAGTATAGAAGAAGTGAGTGAAGCTTTTAATCAACTGAAGCTTCACGGGGTTATTGAATACCTAACTAAAAAAGAAACGCCTCAAATACAGTTTTTGATGAACCGCGCATCTGCTCAGTATTTAGTAATTAATGAGAAAGCTTATTTACAGAGAAAAAAGTTATACGAAGAGCGGATTCAAACCATTATTCAATATACAGCTGAATTAACTGAATGCAGGAGTAAATTCATCTCGAATTATTTTGGTGATGAGTCCCAAAATAATTGTGGGGTTTGCGACAACTGTTTAGCCACCAAAAGAAAAACACTTACCCCGGAAGAGTTGGCTATTTTTGAAAAAGAATTAAAAATCGCCGCTAGTAATCATATACCGCTTCCCGATTTTATTCAATCGATGAAAAAATTTAGTGAAGAGAAAATATGGGCAGCACTGCAATTTCTCCAGTCTGAAGAAAAAATTAGCATCGCCGCAAATAAAGAAATTAAATGGTTAGGGAGATAAGCAGCCAA
>JBIIAP010000253.1:0-3924 GCA_044239855.1 Sediminibacterium sp.
ACAGCAATTACCTGGAGGTAGACTTTCTATCGAATAAAAATATACCAGAAAATATTTGGTTATGGTTAGAGAAATTGAAGGATCAGATTGTGTCTATAAAAATAAAAAACAATGAGCTAAATGCTATCTCATTCAATACAATTGCAAAGCTGCAAAACTTGCATCAACTTCACTTGCCTAATTGCAAGTTTAAAGAGGCAGATTTAATCACTTTGCAAAAACTTAAAAACATACAGATTTTAAATATAGTAGGTACAAATATTTCAGCCAAAGGCATAGAAAGTCTTTTGCGTGCCATGCAGGTAAAGAAATTATTCATGTATCAAACCAATCTGTCTTCAGCCGAAAAAAACAATTTAATTAAACTATTCAATACGGTTAAAATAGATACCGGAAACTACCACATGACTATTTTAGAATCTGATACCGCGCTGGTAAAAATGAGTACTAAATGATTATTTGCTTTGAATTACTTAACTTACGAACATAAAAATATCGATTAATTATGCGTTCACTTTACATTGTTGGCGTTTTATTATTGACCATCATTTTTGCTGCTAATGCCCAAATGGCAAAGCCTTTTGAAGAACATGATTTGAAAATTAATTGGAAACTAATTACCAATGAATATCAAAATCAATCCAAATTTTTAGCTGCTTTTGAATTGATTAATAATAGTAATAATCATTTTCCTGCTTCCGGCTGGGCCATCTATTTTAATTCCAGTTTCGAAATACCCACTGCCAATCTTCAATCGGGTATACATATTACACATGTTAATGGCGATATATATAAAATAGCACCAACTGCTGATTTTAAATCGATCCCTCCTAAATCATCTACCATTGTTGAATATATTACCAATGGCCTGCTGATCAACAGAACAGTCGCTCCTAGTGGATTATACATTGTGTGGGATAACAATCCGGTTAATGGATACACCATCGCTAATTATGATATCCCGGTATTAAAAGATAACACAACAGGATTAATTACTCCGGAGAAAATCTTTCAACAAAACCAATTCATCAAAAATCTTCCAGCAGAACAAGTGTCTAAAATACTACCCACACCTGTTTCATATAAATCATTAAGCGGTGAGTTTAAACTGAATAAAAATATTGCTGTAAAAGCCGATCCTTTATTTAAGCAAGAAGCAAATTATCTTACCACCAGCTTCAATAATATATTAACTACTCCTGCCACTAAGCAGGGCGCAACTACAATCAATTTATTAAAAGCAGATTTGCCTAAAGAAGCTTATCAGTTGCTGGTAACTCCTCAAGAAATAACAATTAAAGCCGCTACGGGCGCAGGTATATTTTATGGTATTCAATCTTTGATTGCATTAATGCCGGCAGATGTATGGAAAGAAAAACAACCCGAAATTGCAGTTCCTGCTGTTGATATTAGTGATGAGCCAAGATTTGGTTACAGAAGTTTAATGCTCGATGTTGCCAGAAACTTTAAATCTAAAACAGAAATATTTCGCATACTGGATTTAATGGCCATGTATAAGTTGAACGTATTTCATTTTCATTTCAGTGATGATGAAGGCTGGCGAATTGAAATCCCTTCTTTGCCGGAATTAACCAGCTTAGGCGCTAAGCGAGGCCATACTTTAGATAGTAAAACCATGCTGCCTGCTTCTTATGCAGCCGGCCCTACACCGGGTAAAACAATGGGTACTGGCTTTTATACCCGCAATGAGTTTATTGAAATTTTAAAATATGCTGCAGAAAGACATATAGAAGTAATTCCAGAAATTGAAACACCCGGTCACAGCAGAGCTGCTATTAAAGCAATGGACTTGCGCTACGAAAAATTTATGCAGCAAGGCAATAAAGCCGAAGCCGAAAAATATCTGTTGCGTGATAGGAACGATCAATCTGTATACAGCTCTGCTCAACAATGGACCGATAATGTAATGTGCGTAGCAATGCCTTCTGTCTATACTTTTATCGACAAAGTAGTGGTTGAGTTATTGGGTATGTACAAAGCTGCCGGTGCACCAATCACTTCCATTCACATGGGAGGCGATGAAGTACCTGCCGGCGCATGGGAAAAATCGCCAATTTGTCAACAGCTTATTCAAGCAGATGCGGTACTGGAAAATACCAACGACTTGTGGTATTATTATTACAACAAAGTAAATAAAATCATTCAGTCTAAAGGGCTGTTTGTTTCTGGCTGGGAAGAAGTGGGTATGCGTAAAACAAAATTAGATGGTGCCAATACCATGATTGTAAATCCTAAAATGGCCAACGATCGTTTTCAATTACATGTATGGAACAATATGGTTGGATGGGGCGCTGAAGATTTACCTTATCGCTTAGCCAACGCAGGGTATAAAGTAGTGTTATCTCCGGTTAGTAACAATTATTTTGATTTGGCTTACCATAAATCTCCCGATGAAATGGGTTATTATTGGGGAGGTTTTCAAGACGTGGATAAACCATTTTATTTTATTCCCTACAATTATTACAAAACGTCTAAAGAAAATGCAGCAGGAAACCCAATCGATAAATCTTATTTTATCGGAAAAGATCGCTTAACAGATTTTGGTAAATCTAATATTGTAGGAATTCAAGGGTTATTGTGGAGTGAAAATGTACGAAGTGTAGCCATCATGGAATATCTGTTGTTGCCTAAATTATTGGGATTAGCAGAGCGTGCATGGGCAAAGGATCCTGAATGGGCTACGGAAAATAATCCTGAACAGTTTCAATTGAAATATAATGACGCCTGGTCCTCCTTTGTAAATACGGTAGGAAAAAGAGAACTGCCTAAACTAGATTATTATGCAGGTGGCTTCAAATATAGAATTCCTCCCGTAGGTCTGTCCATTGTAAATGGAAAAGTATCTGCTAATTCACAGTTTCCGGGATTAACTATACGCTATACTACGGATGGATCAGACCCTACAACTTCCAGTAAATTATATGAATCGCCCATGGATGATAAAGGGAATATTTTATTTAAAGCTTTCGATAGTAGAGGAAGAGGCAGCAGAACTACTAGTATCAAAAATTAATAATTATTTTATATCAACATGAAACCTGTATTATTTTTCATCAGCTTACTAATTACTGAATTATCAATTGCTCAACTGCAGTTGCCATCATTTTTTGCGGATAACATGGTCATGCAACAGCAAAAAACCAATCGTATTTGGGGATGGGCTAAGCCGGGTGAATTGGTATCTGTGGAGTTCAATAAAAATACGTACAAGAGTTTTGCTAATGAAAACGGTCAGTGGCAAGTATTTACCGAACCGGCTAATGCGGGTAGTGTTGGTTCGTTGACAGTAAAATCTGGTAAAGAACAAGTGCAGTTCAACAACCTCTTATTGGGCGAGGTGTGGGTATGTAGTGGTCAAAGTAACATGGAGTGGAAAATGAATATGTTGGGTAATACCTATACCGATGAAATTAAATCAGCAGAAAATGATCAAATTAGATTTATAGTGTTCAACAAATCATTTTCTAACACACTTCAGAACAATGTAACCCTCGAAAAAAATTGGTCAACTATAAATCCATCCAATACCGGCGATTGCTCTGCAGTTGCTTACTGGTATGCTAAAAAATTATATCAAGAACTAAAAGTGCCTATTGGGTTGGTAATTACAGCCTGGGGTGGAACTCCTGCAGAAGCATGGACTAGCTTTGAAGGACTATCCGCTTTCTCCAATTATACCAATACGTTTGTTGAAAAAATTAAGCCGCTGAAATTAAATGAGATCAATCGTCAAACACAATTATTAGTCGAAAAATATCAGCAATCAATTCTAGAAAAAGCCAGTTTAATGAAAGAACTGATTAAGCCTGAATTCGATGACAGTAAATGGCCGGAAATGTATTTACCCAAACAATGGGAATTGCAAGGGTTTCCTAATATGGATGGTATCGTAGCTTATAGAGT